>JAFTCS010000095.1 GCA_017454565.1 Clostridia bacterium | reverse complement strand
TGATGCAGATGTTCTCTGTGTAGCCTGTATTAACATCGGTTGGTGTGACTGACAGCTCATAGTCTTTTCCTTTTTCGCCGTTCCATTCAGCCTTTATACAGCTGACCGAAATAGTGGAAGCAGAAAGCTTTTCGACCCTCGGCGACTCGGGCAGAGCAGCTGTCTGCTGTCCGATCATAGTCGCCGCCATTGCCGCTTTCAGCATTTTATCTATCAGATATTGTACTAACATTTATTCCTCGCTTTCGTCACTGCTATCGTCCTCGCTGCTGTCATCGGGTTCGTTTATCTCGTCAATAGCGTCCTGAACAGCCTGCGGATACTCGATGCCCTCATAGGTACACCAGCTTGTCCACGTTCCGTCAGACACAGCCTGCTTTGTAACATACCCGACCGTTTCATCGCAGAACACAACCTCGCCAAGCCCTATATATATGCCGTGCTTTGTGCCGTCATATAGACCTATTCCTGGCACCTCTGGCATGGTCGAGATGTCGCCTTGCTTGGTGTAGGTCAAAGTGGTGTATCCATCGGTAAAGGTCTTGCTGTCGGGGTCATAGTTCAGGTAGCCGATCATAAGACCTGCATTGTCACAACGCCTTATTCGCTGCTCGCTGTCCTTTTCGCCGATAAAGCCCGACATATATCCCCAACCGGAAATGTATGCGTTGTTTGCCCAAGCTGAAAGGTCAGCTGCATTCTTTGTGGTCGTGTCTGTGAACATATACGGGTTTATCGTGCTGTTCATCACAAAAGTGTAGGTATGCATATACTGTTCGTAGTCTATTTCAAGCCCATAGTTCTGATTTATTGCATCAATCAAAGTCGCATCATCGGGTGCCGCCTTGAACAGATTTGCAAAGAAATTCGCATCAAAGTTCTCCACATTTTCAAAGAAAGAGGCATAGATGAGCTGTGCTTTTATCGTCTGGTCTGCGATACCGAGGTTAGCCATTTCAGTTTCGATAGCCGTGCCTGCATCTTTCATTGCGTTTATCTTATCTGCCTGCTCACTGTCAAGCTGCGACATGAAATTATCTTCAGTAAACTGAGTCATATCTATTCCTGTGGTGTCAAGGTCAACGGAGCCGAGGTTGGATATGACGATTACCGGCAGGCATAGCAGATAGATCAGCCCGAATGCGATGCTCAGCACAAGAATTATTATCTTCTTTCCAAACTTTTTATCGGAAAGAAGCATGACTATGAATTTTACAAGTTTTGCACTCATGCCGACACCTCTATCTCACGCACTTCAAACTCGGTGTTATCGCTGCAGCATTTCATTTCCTCGCTGTGCTTATACTCCAATGCCGCATATTCCGTAAAAAACGAAACGGGTGCGCCATCCTGACGCACCCAGTCCTCAAAGGTGTTAGCTACATTTTGTGTGTAGCGAGTTTTCCATATTCCGTATTTTCTCAAGCTATCAAACCTCCTTTACTGCATTGTTATTCCCGATTCTTCCTCCACCTCAAAATCTGCATCAAGATCATGCTTATCATACAGATCGTATAAGTGGTCGCTAAACCACTCACGTTTTGCAATGTTCTGCGGATCATAGCTGTACAAAATAGTTTCAATGACCGCCGCCAAAGGCTCCTTGAAGCCCAGCAGATATTTAGCTCCATCATCGAGAATGCATGATTCGATATTTGCCTTAATGAACTTGGCTGCCGCTATTCGCTCGGCATTGGCTATAAGCTCATCGGCGGTCATGTCCCACCAACGTTCACGCATCTTTTCGTATTCATGGTTGATCTTTTTCATAAGCTTTTCGATAGCTGTTTCTTTATTTGAAACCATTAAACCATCTCCTTTCCGAATAAAAAAGAGCCGCACGGTGGCGGCTCAAAATACTATTCAATTTTCATGCCATAGCTTTCGGCTTCATCTTCGTTGGGCTCATCTTCATCGGTATCAAGACTTTGAATATCCTTTTGAACAGGGATCATTTCAGACAGCCTGTCTATCCTTTTACGGACCAGAGCGGCAATGGCACCTGCTCTCTCGCTGTCTACAAAATCGGCTGTCTTATCACTGCTGAATACAGCAATGATATCTTCCTCTATTCCATCAAGCTTTGACAGATCAAGCCATTCAAATGTTGAAACAAGTCTGATCTGCTCACCGTGAGTTTTTTTGAAAGGCTTGCATTTAAGGTTGGCTGTTGATATTTGTGTTGTCAGCTTATCATAGTATAGCGATGTTCCGTTGTCAAAGATAGGCGCAAAACCTATCCATTCAAGTGTATCGGGATCACGGAGAAGTCCGAAATTTCCATAGTGCCTGTCCTCATTGGCTATAATATAGTCAAGCACTATCATTCTATCAATCATAGGTACAACATCAATACCTAACTCTTTGCAGATATTCACAAAATGCAGATAACCGTTTTCATTGTTTTCTTTCGGGCGTATCTGCATAAGCCTTGCTGCACTGATAAGCTCACTGTTCTTTGTAACAAAGTCCTTGCAAACACTATATGGCTTATTATCTATCCAAGTCAGTGTGTATGGCACATGATCTATCCCAAGTTTATCAAGTATGACAGATGCGATGACCTCATTAAACGGCTGCTGTCTGTACGGAGCAGAGCCCGATTTCAACAAGCATCTTTCACCGTCTATTATCTTCCAGCGCTTTTGCAGGTTTCCGTCTGATGTGTTATCGGGAGAGGCATAATCAAAGTCAAGACTTTTATCTGCTGACCCAAACAGCACATCACCTATATCATCCGAAAAATCGTTGTCAAAGAAGTTCACGCTTTCCCACGTCATATCACTGTCTGAAGGTCTTACCCAATAATGATCTGAAAGGCTCAGTCCAAGACATTTGGTAAGGAGCACTTGTGTGTTGTATATCCCAAGTGTTTCAAGAGCTTCGTTTATTCCCATTCTGCTTGCAGGTATGGAACGTCCCATCCACCACTTGTTAAGTGCGGCTTTGTCAACTGTTTCCTTATGATGCAGGGGATGAACAACACCAAGCGGCAAATGCTCTTTGGCAAAAATATCACCGATACGGATAATAACGCCCGTATCTTCATCTATTTCAATATCTGCAACACTAATATTTTTATGCATAAGCGTATAATTCATGTTATCGCCTCGCTTTCACATATGATTATACCACATCTCGAGCCTGAAATCAAGCCTTATCTTCCCCCAGCCGAGCCAAACAGCGCCGCCTTATACGCAGGTGCTATGACCTGCAGGAGATACCTTTCATTGCCGCAGCGGTAGAAGCAGGTGCCTCGCTCCGGGAACTTGAACAGATCATACTCGGAGGGTTCCAGCTGCAAGGTGTCGATGAAGGGTGCTGCAGATATATTTCCGGGGTTGAACAGGAAGTGGTGAGTCGGAATACTGAAAAGCGGCTTTGTAAACTCCTTGATCTCCGGGAGCAGGAAGTCCTCGATGTTCTGCGATGCCAGAATAAAAGCCGATTCTTTCTTTCGTACTCGTTTCATTCCGTTGCGGATATACTCTATCGCAGTCAGGTTGGATAAGAATAGATAGAGCTCATCAACAGCCGCTACCGTGTTGCCTTTGCCCAGGAGCTGATTGCTCATATACGACAGAATGTTAAACAGCAGCGTGTCTTTGAGCCGCTTATTGGTATCCATCAGGCCCTTGACTCCGAAACAGATAAACTCAGAATCACAGATATTGGTGTGACCATTGAAATATTTACTCTCTGCGCCATTGCACATGGAGTGCAGTCCCAGACATATATTCTGGAGTATTTCTTCTGTGTAGAGCTGTTTCTTTTCACGGTCGAATGCCATGAATTCCTTCTCCACAAGGTCATAGAAATCACTCATCATCGGGTAGTCCTCGTCAATAAGGGTACCAAAATCAGTGGTATCATCTATGCCGTACCGGGCATAAAGCTTTAACAGCATAATTTCGATGGTGTCGATCTCTGCATCTGTGAAATCCTTGTAGGCTCTGAAAAAGTCCTTGAGATATGATATATGCTGACTGAGCCGGGACACCTTGCGGAATGTCTCGGAAACAGGTTCATCGCCCGGGCGGTCTCCGTCAGTCCACGCCTTTGGCTCTAACGGATTTATCATATATTCGCCACTCATCATGTCGATATATGTGCCGCCGAGGTTTCTGCACAGTTCCTCATACTCATGCTCGGGGTCGAGGACAAGAACACTTTTGCCTGTCTCACGAAGATTACAGAGCAGCAGCTTCATCAAGAACGATTTGCCCTGACCGCTGTTGCCGAGGATGAGGACGTTACTGTTGGTCTTGTCTTCAGTCCTGCGGTCAAAGTCGACAAGCACATTACTGCCGTACTTGTCTCTGCCGAGATAGAAGCCGTGCTCATCTGTCTTGCCCGAATAATTCAACGGATACATATTCGCCACCGAGCTTGCCGGTAACACTCGCTCATACTGTGTAGCAAAACTATTGGAGCCTGTCGGCATAGCGGAGAGAAAACCCTCTTTCTGCCTTAACAACAGCCTGTCAACTGAAATCTTAGAGCGTGTAAGTTCCATCTGTATATCAGCCTGCAATTCTTTCAGCTTATCCAGACTTCCGGCACGAAGCTCTATAAACACAGCACAGTGCAGCAAAGGTTCCTTGTTACGCCTTAGCTCGCTGATCAGTTCTACCACGTCGTGTATATTATTTTGTGCCTTTATCGACTCATTTACATCGTTAGTGGTCGTCATCATATGATTCTTGCGCATAGTCGACTGTACGATCTTGCGCTGCTCCATGCTGTCTACAAGGCGGTTGTATATGCGCAACGTTACGCCGTTGCGGTCAGCGAGATGGGCAAGTATTGCACCTTCGTCTGTGGTGGGTGGATACTCGGTTATCGCCCAACATGATTTGTAGAAGTTTCCGCAGATATAGTATTCGGGATAGAACTTAACAACGCCCGGAACGGCTCTGTCAAAGAAGTCTTTGGTCTCCATAGCCATCTGCTGTTCTTCGGTGAGCTGCTTTTTCTTCTTCGTTTTTATTTTCGGAAGTTTAGTTTTCTTCACGCTTTATCGCCTCCAAATCAAATTCATTTTCGCCCTCGATGTCCGGTATCTCATCACCGGTGATCGAGGATCCGAAGTACAGAGCTATCATTCGCTTGGCTTCGGTTTTTGTCATCCGCTTTGCCGCAAAGCCATGCTCGGCAAGGGTCTTATCCACACGGTTGATGATGTTGAATACCTGTTCGGGCTTTTCTCGTCTGAACCTGACTGCAAACATAAACTGCCGGGCTGACGACATCTCCAGCTGTATCTCGTCCAGGAAATCAAAGTCCGCCTGTAACAGTTTGCGGATATTCTCATTCTGTTCGGACTGCAAGCGCTTCTTGATATATGACTTGTTGTCATCGAATCGCTCGGCACTGTCTATCGCTATAAGTTCGAGGTCGGGTATGACCGACAGCACCATCATCAGGCTGTGTATCTTGATACCGATATTTGATGCAGACAGCACACTGATATTTGTCGGCTCAACTGCGAACAGCACTACCTCCGCTTTGTCGGTTTTCACCCCATAACGAGTAAAGCGTTCAAGCCCGATGAGAGCCTGAACGCTGTTTCTTTTCTTTGCCATTATTTCAGTTTTTCCTCCTT
>JAFTCS010000094.1 GCA_017454565.1 Clostridia bacterium | reverse complement strand
TAGAGCTTGAGCTTTACATCGCCTGTAACTGTCTCCTGAGTGGAATCAACAAAGGCGGAAAGAGCCTTTCTGAGAGGTGTGTACCACTGACCGAAGTATACCAGCTCAGCAAAACGCAGACCCACCTGCTGCTTGTAGTGGTATGTATCTCTGTCCAGTGTGATCTCTTCAAGCTTGTTGTGAGCGTGATAGAGAATAGTGCCGCCGGGAGTCTCGTAAACGCCCCTTGACTTCATACCAACGAGTCTGTTCTCTACGAGATCTACGATACCGATACCGTTCTCGCCGCCGAGCCGGTTGAGCTTCTTGACGATCTCAACGGAACCGAGCTTCTCACCGTCAATAGCAACAGGCACACCCTTCTCAAATGAGATGGTAACGTATGTTGCCTTGTCCGGAGCCTGTTCGGGCGAAACGCCAAGCTCCAGGAAGCCTTCTTTATTATACATCGGCTCATTTGCAGGATTCTCAAGATCGAGACCCTCATGTGAAATGTGCCAGATATTCTTGTCCTTGGAATAGTTTGTCTCTCTTGTTATCTTCAGTGGAATGTTGTGAGCCTCAGCATAGTCGATCTCCTCGTCACGGGACTTGATGCTCCACTCTCTCCAGGGAGCGATGATCTTCATGTCGGGAGCGAAAGCCTTGATAGCCAGCTCAAAACGCACCTGATCGTTGCCCTTGCCTGTGCAGCCGTGGCAGATAGCGTCGGCGCCCTCTTTGAGAGCGATCTCAACTATACGCTTTGCGATAACAGGACGTGCAAAGGAAGTGCCAAGAAGATACTTGCTCTCATACACAGCGTCAGCCTTGATGGTCGGGAAAACATAGTCCTCGATGAACTCCTTGTTAAGGTCCTCTATGTAGAGCTTTGAAGCGCCGGTCTTGAGAGCCTTTTCCTCAAGTCCGTCAAGCTCGGTGCCCTGTCCTACGTCGCCGGAAACAGCGATAACCTCGCAGTTGTCATAGTTTTCCTTGAGCCAGGGAATGATTATTGATGTGTCAAGTCCGCCTGAATAAGCAAGAACTACCTTTTTGATATCACCCATGATGATTACCTCCGTGTCATTTAGATTACAGTCTTTATTATACACGTTTTTTGTATAAAATCAAGTGATTTTTGAATATTTATTCACGCAGCAAAATTTTTGTATAATTATCAAGATTCTTTTAATACTTAATACCGGTTTTGTTTATTTAACACATATATTTATATGTATCATCCAATAATCTGATGCCGATTGTCACATTCTGCCATATAAGGTACCGGCATCGGATTTGGTTATTATACATTTATACATTAAATTATGTATATTATTCATTTTATTATGGTGGATGCGCCTTCTATGAACATACAGCAAATATTAATTGTGTCAATCGGACCTGTTTTATGATATAATATAACCGATGGCGGGATTTTCCGCCGGAACAGATCAAAGGGAGGTAATTTTATGAGCTTTGAAGTTATTGACATCAAGACACTTGAGGACAACTTTTTCAGAAGAATAGGCAGCGAGTGGACTCTTATCACAGCAGGAACACCTGAGAGCTTCAACACCATGACCGCAAGCTGGGGCGGTGTGGGCGTACTGTGGAACAAAAACGTAGTTTTCTCATTCATACGCGACAGCCGCTACACCCTGAGCTTTGTTGACAGCAGTGAATATTACAGTGTATGCTTCTTCGGGGGCAGCTATATGAAAGAGCTTGCTTTCTGCGGCAAACACTCAGGGCGTGATGTAGACAAGGTAAACGCAACAGGGCTTACTCCGGTGTTTGATGAGGCGGCGCCCTATTTTGCCGAGGCCGACCTTGTGCTGATATGCAAAAAACAGTACCGTCAGAGCATGAGCGCCGATTGCTTTACTGATAAGGAAAATGTTGAGAAGTGGTACTCCGACAATGACTGGCACGAAATTTTTGTAGGCGAAATAGTAAAGGCGCTGAAAAAAGCATGAGAAACGTACTGATAACCGGCGCATCAAGAGGTATCGGCGCTGAAACCGCCCGTCTTTTTGCGCTGAACGGAGATAACGTTATAATAAACTACTGCCGTTCGCAGACCGATGCGGAAAAACTCTGCAACGAGCTTCAAACGTCAGGTCTGAGTGCAATGACGATAAAAGCGGATGTTTCCGCCCCTGCACAGGTGTCGGAAATGTTTGCACAGATCGAAAAAACCTGCGGCGGTGCGGATGTTCTGGTAAACAACGCCGGCATTGCTCAGACAAAACTTTTCACAGACATAACAGATAATGACTGGGCAAGGATGATAAAAACCAACCTGAGCAGTGTTTTCTATTGCTGCCGTGCAGCTCTGCCCTATATGATAAGAAAGCAAAACGGCAGGATAATCAATGTGGCTTCCATGTGGGGACAGGTCGGCGGCTCGTGCGAGGTACATTATTCTGCGGCAAAGGCAGGCGTCATCGGACTGACCAAGGCTCTTGCAAAGGAAGAGGGCTTAAGCGGGATAACCGTGAACTGTGTGTCTCCCGGAGTGATACGCACCGACATGACCTCCAATCTGAGCGACGATGACTTTCGTGCTCTGGCCGAAGAGACACCGACAGGTACCATCGGCACACCTGCGGATGTAGCCCGCGCGATAGTTTATCTTGCATCAGAGGGTTCGGGCTTCATTACCGGACAAGTCCTCTCAGTAAGCGGCGGCTTTGTGGTTTAATCTTGTGGCTTTGCCCCAAACCCCACCAAGGGGCTGCTCGCCCCTTGGAACCCTCGACAGGAACGCAGTCCCTGCACCCCTTTTTTATCATTTTTGGTAACTATTCAGTCCCCTTATTTTTTCAGGGAAAAGTATAGTTTTTATCGCATAAATATTCAGTTTTTATGGATTTGTACAGATATTTGTGAATATTTATTCTAAAATCCCCCTCGAATTCCCCGAAAATCATGAAAT
>JAFTCS010000093.1 GCA_017454565.1 Clostridia bacterium | reverse complement strand
TTTCTTGCTGAGCTTGGTCTTGTTCTTCCTTATCTGTCCGCCAAGGATATCTACGACAGAATCCAGTGCATCGTTCATCTCAATAGCCGTGCTCTCTGCGCGGTAAACCATTGAGCCGTCACGGATAGTTACTTCAACTGTCTGCCTGTTCTTTTCTACCGTTACGGTCACGGTAGCCTCGGCATTCTCGGAGTAGATCTTCTCAAACTTACCGAGCTTCTTATAAACGCGCTCCTTGAAGTTGTCCCTGAGATTTACCTTTCTTCCTATAATGTTGTATTTCATAAGCCGAACCTCCTTAAGGTTTTTTCGTCCCCTCAAACAGATACTCAGCGTATTCTGTATCAGGTTCAACTATATTATAACACAATTAACAAAATTTTCAATCGTTTATGCAAAAATATATTAAAAATATTATCAGACAAATTTATACATTATCACAAAAGCGATTTTATATAAAATTTTCAAGCTTTATTATATACAATGCGCCCGTCGGCTATTACCATAGACGGCGTCTGCATATAGTCAAGGGGGTCTCCCTTATAGAAAACAAGGTCGGCGTCCTTCCCTGCCTTTACAGAGCCTACGCGCCCGTCTATGCCGCATATTTTCGCGGGATATATAGTTATAGCCTTCAGCGCTTCGTTGTGCTCCATGCCGTTCCTGACGGCTATGGCGGCACACACTGTAAGGTACTGGATGGGAGTTTCGGGATGGTCGGTGATGAGTGCGGTCATCATCCCGTTCTGAGAAAGGATACCCGGCGATGTGGGACTCTGGTTTTTAAGCTCGGGTTTGCTCCGGTCGGTGAGTATCGGACCTGAGAGTATCCCCCTGAAACGCTCGCCTGTCAGCTCATCACAGAAAAGATAAGCGTCAGTAGCATGAACAAGCACATAATCAATATCAAACTCATTTGCAATGCGTATGGCTGTAAAAATATCATCGCTCCTGTGAACATGAAAGTGAGCAGGTATTTCACGGGTAAAAAGCGGCAGAAGAGCCTCGTTTTTAGCGTCCGGTTCAGGCTCGTCATAATTTTCCTTGTCGTTTTCATACCTGAGCTTGTCGTTGCAGTATTTTCTGCCCTTTGCAAGCGCCTCACGGATAAGCGCGGCAGTTGCCATGCGTGTAACCGGTGTCTGCTCCTTGTCGTTATATGTGGATTTCGGGTTCTCTCCTAAAGCAAACTTTATACCCGCAGGAGCTTTGACTATCATCTTGTCGATGCGTCTGCCGCAGGTCTTTATGGCGGCAAGCTGGCCTGCAACAGGATTAGCGCTGCCGGGGCTTGTAACTACCGTGGTAACGCCTGCCCTGAGAGCTTCTTTGAAATAACCGTCCTGGGGGTCGATGCCGTCTATCGCCCGAAGCTGAGGAAAGACCGGGTCGGTGTCCTCGTTGCCGTCGTCGCCCTCAAAGGTAAGCGAATCCCCGAAAAGGCCAAGATGGGTATGTGCGTCAATAAAACCGGGATATGCGTTTGCACCCTGAGCGTCCGTTATCTCCGGGTCGTTTTGCATAATTTCGGCAAGCGCCGGGTCGTCCATGCTGCCGCAGGAGCTTATCCTTCCTTCGGCAATATGTATATAGCCGTTTGGATATTCCGTGTCATTGTCAAAGGTGTGGACATAGGCGTTTATTATTATCATAAGCATCCTCTCTTCACAAAAAAAGAGCCGCAGAGCGACTCTTTGTATCGTTTTTATTTCGGTGAGTTTCCGCCTCTTCTGGAGGAGCCTCTTCTGGATTCGTTGGCTCTCTTCAGATTTGAGATCTTCTCATCGCTTGTCTGCTTGAACTTTGAAAGCATATCCTCGAAGCTTGATGACTCCGGCTGTCTGGGCGGCTGCCACTCATAGCTGCTTGGACTGTGCACTCTCTGCTGAGATGGCGAGGAACCTCCTCTGTTGTACTGTCTGTGAGGATTACTGTTCTGCTGGGGCAAAGCCTTCTTGATGGAAAGGCTGATCTTTCCGTCCTCTCCTATACTGAGAATTTTCACCTTTACAGTCTGACCCTCTTTAAGATGCTCTTTGATGTCATTTACAAAGGTTGCAGCAACCTCTGATATGTGGACCATTCCGGTCTTTCCCGGCTCAAGCTCCACGAATGCACCAAACTTTGTGATTCCGGTTACCTTACCTTCTACGATCATTCCTACCTCAAGACTCATAGCTTAACAGTTTTCTCCTCTCAATCTCCGGCAATGTTAATATAAACAACCTCACCGCTTTTTACATAGTCCATCTGCTCTCTTGCGATCCTCTCGATATAATCCGCGAAAGAATCGTAATCGTTTTTCTCTGCCGCATCTGCAACGTTTTTAAGCTCGTTCAGCTTTATCTTCTGAAGAGAAATGGAGTTATTCAGTTCGGAGAGCTGATCTTTGGATATCTGTATCTTCTGATGCTGCTCTACCACATACACGGCAATATACAGTACAACTGCCACAATAGCTACATAGATTATCCAGAAAACCTTGCTGCCCGACTTTTTTGTCCTGACAGGCTTTTTAGTCTTATCTGACCTGCTGTTCTTTTTTGCCATGCTCACCCCTCCTTCTTCAAAACTCGGCACAGAATTGCTGCTTAATATTATACAACATTCATTGATCATTTTTCAAGTGATATTTTATTCTTTTTTGTTTTTTTCAGCAGTTTTTTACATTTTTTAGCAATTTCACGGAACACCCTCACACTGAACGACACAACAGGCGAGGTAACTTTATGCCACGTTCTGTGCAGGAAATCAGCAATTACGAACGAGCTTCTTTTTATGAATCTGCCCACCGTCAGATAAAGCACGCAGAAGGCTATAAGCTGAGCTGCCAGCGAGTAGCCTCTTATCATACCCTGCGTACAGGAAAGTGCGAACAGAAAATTGAGAAATGCCGCAGCGAGCATAAACAGGATATCCGTGAAGAACAGCAGCCACTTTCCCGGCGGGGACAACGTGCGCAGCACAGCCATTATCGTATATATCCCTGCAATTATGCCGCCCAGCACAAACGACCACAGGAAAATGCAGGTCTGTTCATAGAGAGTCAGCTGCAAGCGTCATCACCCTACTTGAAAATTCTGGAGAAAAACCCGCCCTGTGCCTGCTTTGCTTCGGCATAGGCCAGAGAATCAATGCAGCCCTCAAGGCTCAGCTCGCCGGAATCGTTGCTGAAATCGTTTATACGCAGTTCGCTGCCCTTTACCGTAAGCTCACCCAGCTCAGTCAACAGCGTGACCTTCTGCTCGTCAAAGCCCGAAACGTCCTTTACTCCCGTAAGAGTAAGGCTTTTCCTGTCCTCAAGTATCATACCGTGCTTTTTCCTCAGTGTACTCACTCTGTCGTCAGTGGCCATATTATCCGCCTCCCGATCTTGATATATAATTATTATTCATCGGAGCGCGGGAATATGCTGTGATAAGTATTATTCGTTTATGATCCTGTACATGAGCGTGGCTTCGTCCTTTTTGGCGTATTCGTTTATGCTCACGACCTCTGCCTTTATCGGGTGAACGCCCATGCTTATCTCGATAATGTCGCCTGTCTTTACCTCATAAGAAGCCCTTGCCGGCTTTCCGTTCACTGTCACTCTTCCGGCGTCACAAGCTTCGTTGGCCACTGTGCGCCTTTTTATCAGTCTTGAAAAC
>JAFTCS010000092.1 GCA_017454565.1 Clostridia bacterium | reverse complement strand
TCTGCGGATTATTCAAACAGTGACCTGAACCAGACCTCCGGAGCCGTAAAGGTTTTTCCGTTGAGGTATGACAATATGCCGCTTTCTGATGTGAAGCGGAAAGTGAGCTTATATGAATAGAGCGCCTGATACTTGAAGCCAAGCTTCCTGTTGACCTCGTTTTTGCCATATTTGCCGTCGCCCAACAAAGGATGACCGATGTAAGCCATGTGCGCCCTTATCTGATGCGTTCTGCCGGTAAGCAGGTCAACCTCCAACAGGGTGAGATCGTTTTTTTCGGCAAGTACACGGTACTTTGTTTTGATGGTCTTGGTGTCCTCTGTGGGTCTTTTTGAGATGTATACTTTATTTTTGTCCTCGTTTTTCTCAAGATAAGCGGTCAGCAGATCTTCTTTCTTTTTAAATGTGCCCAGAGCAATACACAGATACAGCTTTTCTATTTCTCTGTCCTTTACTTTCTGGTTCATTATGCGGAGTGTCTCGGCGTTTTTGGCGGCAATAACAATTCCGCCGGTGTTCCTGTCTATCCTGTTTACAAGGGCAGGCGCAAAGGAATTTTCCTTTTTCGGGTCGTATTCACCCTTATCGTAAAGATAATGCTGCACACGGGCTATCAGGGAATCAAAATGATATGTATCGTCAGGATGAACAAGCAGTCCGGGCTTTTTGTTGAGGAGCATTATATTTTCGTCCTCATAAATGATATCAAGCCTAACGGGAGCTTTCATAAAATCGTACTGGTCAGGACTTTCCTCAAAAAACTCATCCTTAATATACAGCGTGAGAATATCCCCTTTTTGCAGACGGCTGGATATCTCGCAGCGTTTACCGTTCAGCTTTATATACTTTGTGCGAATGTATTTGTACATAAGTGACTGCGGCATGTTTTTAAAACGCTTCGAGAGAAACTTGTCAAGCCGCTGTCCGCTGTCGTTTTCGGTTATTACTATCTGTCGCAAGCGGTCACCTTCTTTTAAGGAATCACTGAATAAATCAGCCTAACGGCTCAGTGCTTCCTTGACAAAAATACAGGCACACCCGGAAAGGAATGTGCCCGTTTGTAATGTATCTATTGTTTTATGGCGGCAGACAAAATGTCGCACAGCATTAAAGATCAGATCTTCACAGTTACTCCTGCAAGACTTGTGGGGATCTGGCTCTCATCAGCAGATACAAGGAATGTAAACTTTGTCTCTGTTTTCGCAGCGAGAATATTGATCTTCTCAATGAACTCAGAGAAAGCCGCAAAATCCTGTCCGCCGATCTTGAGGGTAGAATCAACAAGTACGTCTGTCACATCGTAGTTACCTGCACAAAGGCCGCTGAGAAAACCGAAGAAAGTATCAAAGCCGCTGATGGAATACTGCTCTGTGTCGATAAGCCTTGCTTTATGTGTAACATCGTATGTGAGCTTTGAGCCTTTCTCGATAACAACAACGTTACCGTTTGAAGCCTCTACAGCTTCGTTTGCAAGGTTGATGAGCTTCTTTGTCTTTCCTGTTCCCTTTTTGCCAACAATAAGTGTAACCATTATTTTTGCCTCCTTATATTCGCATCAACAGATAGTTGAATACCTATATTAAATTTTACAATAAACAAGGTGTCTTGTCAATGTATTTTTGGATTGTTTGTCGGAATTATTTTAATCTTGCCTCAAGCAGCTCCTTCTGATCCTCGTAGCCGGGCTTGCCAAGAAGAGCAAACATGTTTTTCTTGTAGCTTTCTACGCCGGGCTGGTTGAAAGGATTGAGGCACATGGTATATCCGCTGATAGCACAGGCCTTCTCAAAGAAGTAGATGAGATATCCCAGCTCCTTCTCGCTGACCTCAGGTATATCAAGCACGATATTCGGTACCTTACCGTCCGTGTGAGCAAGGACCGTACCCTCGAAAGCCTTCTTGTTAACGAAGTCAACAGTCTTGCCGGAAAGGAAGTTCAGACCGTCAACATTTTCGGGATCTGTGCCGATAGTAAGCTCATACTTTGGCTTGTTGATCTGCACAACAGTCTCAAAGAGGATTCTTGTACCCTCCTGAATGTACTGACCCATTGAGTGCAGGTCTGTAGAGAATACCACCGATGCCGGGAAAAGACCCTTGTTGTTCTTGCCCTCGCTCTCGCCGTAAAGCTGTTTCCACCACTCGTTCATCATGGTGAAAGCAGGCTCATAGCTTACAAGAAGCTCTACCAGCTTACCCTTGCGGTAAAGAATGTTTCTGATGGCTGCATACTTATAGCAGTCATTTTTCTGGATGTCTGTGTCCATAAGCTCCTCGCGGGCCTGGGCAGCACCTGCCATAAGAGCGTCAATATCGCAGCCGGCAACAGCTATGGGCAGCAGACCAACAGCAGTAAGTACAGAGTAGCGTCCGCCTACATCATCCGGAACAACAAAGGTTTCGTAGCCTTCTTTTGTTGCAAGGCTCTTAAGTGTACCCTTTGCCTTGTCGGTGGTGCAGTAGATCCTCTCTCTTGCGCCCTCTTTGCCGTACTTTTTCTCAAGAAGCTCTCTGAAAATTCTGAAAGCAATAGCCGGTTCGGTTGTGGTACCAGACTTTGAGATCATATTGATGGAAACGTTCTTGCCCTCACAGATCTTCAGCAGCTCAGTAAGAGCTGTGGAGCTGATGGAATTGCCTGTAAAATAGATGTCAGGCGTATCCTTGGGAAGAGCATTGTAATTCGGGGATTTCAGGAACTCGATGGCAGCTCTTGCGCCAAGATAGGAACCGCCGATACCGATCACAACGAAAACATCGGTGTCTTTCTTGATTTTTTCGGCAGCCTTCTTGATCCTTGCAAACTCTTCCTTGTCGTAGTTTACCGGCAGATCGACCCAGCCTACGAAATCATTGCCAAGACCGGTCTTATCGTGGAGAAGCTTGTGCGCAGCCTCGATCTGAGGTGCTATCGAAGTATATTCGTCATTGCTGACGAATTCCCTGAGATGCTTATCATTAAGAGTAACAGACATAAATAAAATCCTCCTTGAGATTAAAAAATGATTTGGAGACATTTTCCGCAAGAAATCGCTCACCATGAGAAAATTCCTTGCTTAACGGATAAACGCCTCCTTATTATCAGCTTCTGAGAGAATCAGAAGCATCTTGAACATAAAACAGAATTGATCAGAGCGTCTTTGCAATTTCCTTTAGATATGCTCTGAAAGCATCGCCAAGCTGCGGATTAGCCAGAGCGATCTCTACGGTAGCCTGAAGAATACCAAGCTTATCACCCATGTCGTAACGCTTTCCGGTGAAATCTACGCCGGTCATGCCTACTGAACGTGCAAGGGTTTTCATGGCATCGGTAAGCTGTATTTCGCCGCCTGCACCCGGCGCTGTGCAGTCTAATATATCAAAAATATCAGGAGTAAGAACACATCTGCCAAGGATAGAATAAAGTGAAAGCACCTCTTCCGGTTTTTTCGGCTTTTCAACCATATCGGTAACACTGTATTCAGTGCCGTCGAGTGGTGCCCCCTTAAGGGAGCTGTACTTTGATATAGCCTCTTCAGACACAGCCTTTATGCCTACAACAGCCTTGCCGTACTTCTCGTAAGCTCTTATGAGCTGAGCGCAGGCCGGGTCCTCACCGATGATAACGTCATCGCCGTAAAGAACAGCAAAGGGCTCGTTGCCTACAAATGACCTTGCACAGTTGACAGCGTGACCAAGCCCCTTGGTCTCCTTTTGCCTTACAAAGTAAATGTTGGCAAGCTTTGAGATTGATACCACCTGCTCGTAAACATCAGTCTTACCGGAAGCGAGAAGTCTTTCCTCAAGCTCCGGGCTGCGGTCAAAGTGGTCTTCAATGACTCCCTTGCCCCTGTTGGTAATGATGAGGATATCAGTAATGCCTGAATTCACAGCCTCCTCAACAATATACTGGATCGCGGGCTTATCAACGATGGTAAGCATTTCCTTGGGCATTGACTTTGTAGCTGGCAGTACCCTGGTACCTAAACCTGCTGCAGGAATGACGGCTTTTCTTACTTTCATGTTTGACTCCTCCGTTTTCTATATTTTATTTTATGAATACCGATGCGATATATAGTATCATATAACACACAAGGCACATCCACGCGACTGCTGTGTTTACGCCGCCGGATTCAGAAAGAGCTTTGTGGTGGTTCTCTTCGCCGGGGTTCAGCGGGACAGCCTTGATGGACTTTACCCTTTTAACACAGTGACGGTAGTAGCTCTTGTTTGCCCTGAAACCGCACAGCACTCTGACAACCAGAAAGAGCGCCAGCAAAAAGTACGGAACAAACATCATGACCGCTTCTCCGAACGGTTTATTATTGAAGGCCCATGACAAATAATCAAAAAAGTTGACATAATATGAATTTCCGAAATGCTGGTTTGCTTCTCTGATAAGCGGAGCGGAATAGACATTCGAGAACACAAGCGAGGCTATCTCAACTATTATATATAAAAGAGAGATCAGCGCACCCTTAACATACATTTTTCTGTAAAGATACCAGGCACCGGTAAACAAAAAAGCGCAAAAGCTGAACTTGTTTTTGCTCTGGGTCTTCATGCGGTAAAAAACCGGAAGATAATAAGAAGTATTCGCCTTTACATATTTTGACAATTCAGCGCCGGTCACGCCTTCAAAATCCTCATCCTTAGGCACTCCGCCCATCGGGTCAAGAAAAACAGAGAGCGGTACTCCGCCCGGCGGAAAAGGCATTTCATTCTTTTTATCAGCCGCATCACCGCCCGGAACACTGTCTTTTACGGTGCCGCTTACGCTTTCGGTTTTTTCGGCGTCTGTGCTTTCGTCATCGGTCTTGTTCTCAATACTGTCGGATATAAAACCTCCGCAAATCTTGCATACAATGGCATTCTCAGGATTTATCGAATTGCAGTGAGGGCATCTGACGAGTTTTTTGCCTTCCTCTTTTGCCTTCTTTTCTTCTTCGGCTTCCATCCAGCTTTTACCGCTTTTATGAAGCTCAGCAAAGATACACTTGTTATTTTTCTTGTAGCACTCCCTGTGGTACGGAGCGCCGCACTTGGGACAAACTACGATATCATCCTCTTCCCGGAATTTCTCCGAGCATACAGGGCAGGATTTTCCCGTAAAATCCATATCTCAGCCTCCTTTAGAGCATGTCTTTTTATTATTATACTATATATTTCCATGGTTAGCAAGGATTTATGATATTCATTTTGACAATTTGTATGTTATGTGCAAAGAATCTGTCATTTTGCGCAAAAAAACTTATATTAATTGCAGTTCAACTTGTTATAAATATTTAAAATTTTTCAATCACCGATTGATACTCATATTCACTTGACCAAAACACGTTACCGACATTAATAGCCGCACATTCTCAGACTGAAAAATACGGTCAAAAATAATGCAGCAAAATACTTGACAAAAACTTGATTACAATGTAAAATATTATAGTGTTCTAAAGAAATATGTCTTCGTAGCTCAGCAGGATAGAGCGTTCGCCTCCTAAGCGAAAGGTCGTGGGTTCGAATCCCGCCGAGGACGCCAGAAACGCCCCCTCGCAAGCTTGGGGGCTCAATGAATAATGAATAGTAAATAATGAATAATTTATAATAAAGCTCGT
>JAFTCS010000091.1 GCA_017454565.1 Clostridia bacterium | reverse complement strand
TACAAGGCCAAAGGACTAGTAGAGCGCATCTACTACATTGACGACCTGAAAGGCGAATACGTCTATGCTTCCGGCGGCAAAATAGTACACAGTAAATGGAAGCCTTACAAATACTGGTGGGCAGGCATTCTTATCGGTCTGGCGATAGGCGCTATCGTTGCTGTCATAGCTAAGTCGGTAGTCAGAAAGCGCTACAAGTTCAAAACTTCCGCATCGGCTTCTCTCTATACCTCACAGGAAAAAATATTTATGCGCCACTCTCAGGATGTCTTTATCGGCAGCCATGTCAGCAAGGTGCGCATCCAGTCCAGCAGCGGAGGCCACGGCGGTCACGGCGGAGGAGGAGGTCACCACGGCGGCGGAGGCGGCGGCAGCCACAGATGATCTCAGAGTAACTATTTCACTATTTCACTATTTTCATTATTAACATTAACAGCTATATCAAATAAAAAACAGACGCATCCGGTTGTTTTTCAAGACCTGCTGCGCCTGTTTTTTTGCATGGAAAGGCGGTATATTCTTTAACAGTACTGACCGGCAGTACTGTCCCGCAATTATAATTTACCTTTTTCAGTAAATTTCATATTTTTTGAATATTATACAAACACTCGCATGTACAACACAGATTTAAAATTTTCTTCCTATGTCAATAAGAAGCCTTATACACATCGGTATGGCAAGTAAAATTAGTTCCAGCCTTAGACTTTATACAATTTCCAATGCAAAACTGAAAATTAAATGAAAATAAGCATATTCCAACAGATAATTGTTTACTCAGATAGTTCAACTTTCATAAACTGTACATAATTTTTGATTATTATTAACAAAACATGAATAAAATAAACGGGGATTTTTTTATAAAAATCAAATAAAAATCTTGATAGATTGGTTTTTTAATGGTATAATGATTTTATTAAGAAATGTGCGTATATAAATACGGAGGTGTAACGATGGCTAAAGGAAAGAACAGCCTGAAAATTCTTTACATATTGGATATATTAAAGGAAAACTCAAAGCTGCATGGCAGCTATGAACCCGGAAGATTCATTAACGCAAACAAGATAATAGATAAATTAAGGGAAATAAGCGTAAAAAGCGGCAACAGCGAGGAGCTGACAGCCGACAGAAAGTCGGTGTATACATACATCAGGAGCCTTATGACCTATGGCTATAACATAGAAACTGACAAAAGGGGTTATTATCTCATCGGGAAAAAAGCCGACCCGGACAGCGAAGCTGACTTTTCAGACAGCAACAGCAAATTCCAGCTTGCTGAGCTGAGACTGATCGCAGACGCTCTCAACGCATCAAGGTTCATTCCCGCAAACAAGGCAGACAGCATAATCAAAAAATTAGTAGAGACCAAGGACTGCGAGGGCGAGGATCTTGGTGACCTGAACGACCTGCGAAACAGACATATTTTTCAGGGCAATCCTTTCCGCAGTGAGAACAATTCTGTCATTTACAATATTGACAATATCCACCGCGCCATTAATTCCGACAGGAAAATTTCTTTCAGGTACATGCACACCGTTATAACAGAAAACGAAAGCGGTAACGGTCTTACTGATATTCCCAAAATAAACGATGACGGCAGTGATAAGCTTTATGTAATGGACCCCATAGCCCTTGTCTGGAAGAACGAATACTATTATGTACTGTGCTACGACAAGGAAAATCAGAAGCCCAAAACCTTCCGTGTAGACAGGATGAAGGACGTTTTTGAGCTTGAGGATGAAAGAAGAGACTGTCAGCAGTATTACAGCGATTTTGACATAGCAAAGTACAGCAATACCGCATTCTCAATGTTCGGCGGCGAGAACAGACAGGTAACTCTCCGGGTAAAAAAAGACCTGGCTTCTGTTATTGCCGACCGTTTCGGATTTGATACAAACGTACTCCGGGACAGCGACGAAAGCTTTTTCCTGTGCGATGTAGTCGTGCAGATAAGCGACCAGTTCTATTCATGGCTGAGCGGGTTTAAAAACAACATTACTCTGGCAGGTCCCGACGACGTGCGCGAAGACTATATTTCCTATCTGAAACAGCTTGTTGGTTTCTACGAGGAAACAATTTAAAAAAAACAGAGCTGACTCACCTTATGGCGGGTCAGCTCATTTTTCTTTTTTATAGCAATACAACTTATAGTAAACGACATTATTATTTATACTTTGATAAATCATCAGCTGATTGTGGGGGCTTTCCGGTCGCCCCCACACCCCTTCGGATATCACTCTAAGTAAGAATATTTTTGTCGTCTACTATAGTATAAAGCTCTGTTTATCCTGTTTTCAGCTATTTTTTCTATTTGAGTTTCACGGATTCAGGTATTATTACATTTTAAACATCAAAGCTCACTGTGCCGTCTTCAATGTGATAGACTGCACCTATGACTTTCAGGCCGCGCTCCTCTTCCATGTGTATACTGAAGCTTTGCTCAATTATGTCCATGCTGTGCCTCACGTTCAGACAGCATGCCTTGTATTCGTCCTTTTCGTCGCCTACTGCCTTCCTGATCTCATCTGTGATGAATTTTATATAGCCGTCAGGGTCATGGTGAACGGCGGCTTCTACTGCACCGCATTTGTTATGTCCTAAAACCAGCACCAGCCTTACCCCGAGATGACTCACAGCGTACTCCACAGAACCAAGCTGATGATCGTCCATAACGTTGCCCGCAACTCGAATAACAAACAGATCACCTATTCCCGCACTGAAAATGTTCTCAGGTATTACCCGCGAATCCGAACAGGAAATAACAACGGCGTAGGGCACCTGTCCATTGATTGCAGTCTCCCTTCTGCGTGCAAGAGATATGCTGCCTGCGCATTTTTCCGAGCCGATGTATTCTCTGTTGCCGTTTCTGAGCCTTTCAATGGCTTCTTCTGCACTTATATTTTCAATATTCATGGTCAAACCTCCGTCAGTTTTTTTCTTCTATGATTCTTCTGAATTCTTCGGTCTGGTACAGCATGGTCTTTCCCAGATCATATCCATCTGAAAACGATGAGAGCGCAGGCAGCCTGCCCAGCATATCCTCTCTCAGTGTGCGTATGTCCAGCTTGCCGTTATCACACAAAGGAAAAGCCTTGTACAGGACTATGTGCGCCGGAACCTTGTAGGATGACAGCTTCCGCCGCAGTACCTGCATTACAGACTCAATAAAATCCATCTCCTGCTCTGCTCCGATATCCTCCTCCGGCACCAGACAGGCTTCTACGCTTTCTCCCCATATCCTGTGCGGAGCGCCAAGCACCTTTGCACAGCGCACACCTCTTATGGTCATAAGCGCCTGTTCTATCTCGGCAGGAGAAATATTTTCTCCGCAGCGAACTATAATGTCCTTTATCCTGCCTGTGAGCTGGAGCATATCGTCACCGATTAGCCTGCCTATGTCGCCCGTGTGCAGCCACCCCTCGCTGTCAAAAGGTGCTGAGTCTCTGCCGCTGCCGAAATATCCGTTCATGGTGCAGTATCCCTTTATGACTATCTCACCAAGCTCGCCGTGAGAAACGAAACCGGAGCCGTTTCTCCACACACGCACTTCAATTCCTGGCAAAACATGACCGACAGACACAGCCCTCAATTCCAGCGGATCGTCTGCGGATTCCACGGCAATGACAGGTGAGCATTCCGTCTGACCGTAGCCGCCAAGTATCTTCGCGCCGCCGAAAGCATGCTCCAGACGCATCATCTCAGCAGGCGTGGTAAAACCGCCGCCCACAATACAGACGTTCAGCCTGCCGCTGACCTTTTCTTCAAACTGCGGCAGCCTTGTAAGCATGGCGTACATAGCACCGACCGAAGCCATGTCGGTCACGTCACCATTGCCGATAAGCCCGGCAATAGCTTCGGCTTTCATCACTCTCATAAGATGCGTTCGCTTGCCGCTGACCATATAAACGTGCAGCACAAGCAGACCGTAGCTGTGAAAAAGCGGCAGTGCGGCACACAGGGAGTCTTTCAGATTCGGACTGAGCACCTCATTTGCACCTATGGCATCGTTAAGTATTGAGTACGCTGAGAGCTTCACTGCTTTTGGTCCGGATGTGGTGCCGGTGGTAAAAATTATCACCGAAGTGTCGCGGCTGTTTTCTTCCTTTGATGTGAAAGAAGCTTCGGCAGCGATATTGTCATTTTCTGTAAGATAACCAAACGGTATTATATTTTCCAAAGGGATACCGGCTTTTCCGGCTGCTTTATGATACGCCTGACTGTCGTTCACGGCAGCCTTTGTCTGTGAAAACAACAGGAATGACGCGCCGACCATTTTTGAAAGCGTTCCGGCCTCCTCTGATGAAATGCCGTAGTTCATAAGCACTGCAACGCCGCCCGCAAGTATTACGGAATAGAACGCGACCACCCATTCTATGCTGTTGAAGCCCCACAGCACTGCCCTGTCGCCTTTTTTCAGCCCGTTTTCGATAAGGGTCAAAGCTCCTTTTTCTGCAAGTCTGCACAGCTCTGAGAAGCTCACCTGTCTGCCCTCGCATATCAGTGCAGGAGAATCTCCGAAAGTGCTGCTGTTTTTTTTCAGAAGCTCACCGAATGTCATTTCTGTCAGTTCCAAGCTTCTCACCGTCCTTTTCTTTCTTCCGATACTTATGTTACCACAAACCCTTTTACAATTCAAGTTCAGTCCGGGTATTCCGTAAGATCATAGCCATTTTCGTAAGGTACGCCGCAGAGCAGCAGAGTGCAGCATGCTGCAAGTGCAGGATAGAGCTGCTGTCCCTCGTTACAGCGAACAATTATCTCACAGGGTTCAATTATCTTTCCCGAAAGGGCGGAAAGAGGTCTTTGCAGACTGATCATCATGTAATTTCCGCTGATACATGACAGCGTCATGGTATCCATGACGGATGATGAGCAGCCCACCACAGGCACACCCGTTCTGCTCAGTATTTTCAGAGCGTCGGTATTGCTGCTTTCGGAAACTGCCGTAACGCCGTTCAGACTGAGTGCGGGCGGTATCTGACAGAGTGCTTCTCCCATGACTAAAACTGCGCTGCAGTCCGCTTCCGTCAGAGAATTCACGCATACAACAAGATATTCCGCACCGTCAGAAGTCTGATATATATTGCCGCCATTCAGCACCAGAACTCCGCCATGATTTTTACATGCGGAAATTATACTTTTTGTGAGCAGCCGATCTCCGCAATCGCCGCAGATAATGACATTTTTCAAAGCTTCTTCTCCCCTTTTCGGTTCTTTATATTTTAGTATTCCCCGATTTCGCTGTGCAAAACCTCATACTATTATTCAGTGAACTGATAAAAACAATAAAGTTTCGCTCAAGCCTTTTCAGCGACAAGCTGCCGTTCCCAATATAGTTTTTGAAAGTTAACACGTTCCAAATGTTAATTTCTTTCCAAAACAAACTCGACAGCGGAGGCACTCCGCCTTGCAGGGTCAAGGGGCGCGGATCTCCGGTGGAGACCTCTGAGAAGCATCGACCGAGCCGACAGGCGAGACAACCCTCCGACATTCTATTGATCCAAGCATGATTTCGCAAAAAATCATGACAGAATTTTTTCAAGTAATACTTATTTGTTTACTAATTCAAAAAAACTGAACCATAACACAGGGCAACCGCACGAAAACAATTGTAAATTTTGTTTATTTGCTCCAAAAGTTAAACATCCTGCCTCTCGGCAGGGAGCAGTTTTATCCGTGCTGTCAGTAGGGGACGCCCTCTTG
>JAFTCS010000090.1 GCA_017454565.1 Clostridia bacterium | reverse complement strand
GCGCAGCTCATTGAAAAAAAGGCGGAGGGAGCGCGCAAGCTTGGAGAGGCAAAATCCCGGCTCGATAGTGCCGCAGGACAGCTTGAAACCGGCAGAATGGAATATGAGACCGGAATTACTACCGGTATGATGCAGCTGCAGGCCGCTCAGACCAAGCTGACCGAAGGTGAAAACAAGCTCAACGCAGGCAAGGCGGAACTTAAACAGCAGAAAGAGGAAACACAGCTGCAGCTCAAAAAGGGCCGAGAGGAGCTTGCAAAAGGTCTGTATGAGGCTCATGTTCAGCTTGACGATGCCGAAAAGAAGCTCTCTGACGCAAAGGATGAACTGGACGCCCTTGAAGACGCAAAATGGTACGTCTTTGACCGTGACGATAACCCAGGCTACTCCGGACTGAACGAGGACGCAGACCGTGTTGACCCTGTATCTAAGGTATTCCCCATATTCTTCATGCTGATCGCGGGGCTTGTATGCTTTACCACCATGACGAGAATGGTAGAGGAACACCGCACCGAGACAGGTACTCTGAAAGCGCTTGGCTATTCAAATCTTTCCATAGCGCTGAAATATGTCATTTACGCCTGTGCCGCCGCACTTTTCGGCTCTGTAGCGGGCGGTACTCTGGGTATCTTCACCCTGCCTATTTTTATAGTGGACACCTACGGCATAATGTACAGTCTGCCGCCCACCGAGCTTGCCGTACACTGGAACAGTCTTATATTATCCTCAGTGACCGGCATTGTGTGCATTGGTCTGGTCTCACTTATGGCATGCCTGAAGGATCTCACTCTCTACCCTGCCACACTTATGAGACCAAAGGCCCCAAAACCCGGCAAGCGCATACTTCTTGAATATATCAAACCCGTCTGGAACCACATGAATTTCACCTCAAAGGTGACGGCAAGGAATCTGTTTCGCTACAAGGCAAGGTTCTTTATGACCGTAGTAGGCGTTGCCGGCTGTACCGCGCTTATCGTTGCCGGCTTCGGACTGCGCGACTCCACCACAGGCATTGCCGAAAAGCAGTTTGACAATCTGACCATCTATGACCAGATCTACGCGCTTTCCAACTCCGGCACCGCAGACGACAAAGCTTATCTGATGTCGCAGTTCCATGCGGACGACCGCTTTGAAAGCACCATGCTTTCATATATGAGCTGGGCCGCCATCGGAACAGACAAGGAAGCAAAAAAACAGACCATCCGCTTCATTATCGGTGAGAATCCCGAGGATTTCCGGAAAATGTTCATTCTACGTGACCGAAAGACCCATACTCCCCTTGAGCTTAACGAGGAAGGCATCATCATAAGTGAGCGACTGGGAGAATGCTACAACATAAAGCCCGGAGACTTCATGAATTTACGTTTAGAGGACGAAGACCATGTGTGCAAAATCATAGGTCTTACAGAAAACTATGCCGGCATAGTGGGTTACATGTCGCCGGAATATTATGAGAATCTCACCGGCAAAGAGCTGACATATAACATCGTACTCACCCGCATAGCCGAAAGCTCTCCAGATGACGACCGCACCATTGCCAATGACTACATGAAGGACGACGATGTAATGACCGTCACATCAATGAGAGACCAGATCGACACCATGATGGATATGATGAAATCACTGGACTTCATTATTTTCGTTATCATATTCTGTGCCGGACTTTTGGCTGTGGTAGTGCTGTACAACCTGACAAACATCAATATTTCAGAGCGTGTAAGGGAGATAGCCACCATAAAGGTCCTGGGCTTTTACAGTCTGGAAACGGCGAATTTTGTCTACCGTGAGAGCATCACGCTGACAGTTATCGGTTCGCTGGCTGGTCTTGCCTTAGGAAACGTCTTTACCACATTTATAATCGAATCCATACAGATGGACAATGTAATGTTTGTAAAGGAAGTTTCTTTCCTGAGCTATCTTTACGCCTTTATTCTGACGCTTGCTTTCTCGATGATAGTCAACTTTATGATGTACTTCAAGATGAAGAAGATCAGCATGGTCGAGTCGCTGAAGAGCATAGAATAATAAAAGTTGAGGCAAAGTTCTCCAAACTATCCAGTGTGTTTTTATCTATGCAATAATAAAACTGCCGCAAACGTAAATATAACGCTTGCGGCAGTTTTCTGTATTATTTTTTGCCTTTCAGTTCAGCCTTTATCTTTTGGTTGGTTTTTCTCTGCTCCTTGAGAAACTTGAATATCTCGGCAGGCTTCGGAGCATTGCCATAGAGAAGAACGCCTACACGGTAAATTGCAGCAGCCAAAATACCCAAAACATATATCGAAGCTATCTGCACTACAATGGAAATGATTATCTCAAGTGCACTTACATCCGACATGGTGATCCTTACAAACATGGCAAGCGGTGCGGTAAACGGTATATAGGAGCACGTCACCATAAGAGGACCGTCAAGGGAACCAAGGTTCATAGCCATTAACACTATCATAAAAGCAGCTATGAATATCATCATAACAGGAGTAATAACAACATTCATGTCTTCGCTGCGGCTTGCAAGCGACGCAAACGAACCAAGCAGGAATGAATATATAAAAAACGCAAGTATAAAGAACAGCAGCGCATAAAGCACAGCCTCTACAGGGAAATTCAGCATATCGCGTATCTGTTCGGGCATATTTTCAAACGACACCGACCTGACCGAGATCAGCGCAGTAGCCATTATAAGCACCATCTGTGTAAGTCCAGCCAGACCCGAACCGATCACCTTTCCGAACATGAGGTGCGAGGGCTTTGCGCAGGTTATGAGCATCTCCATCGCTCTCGAATTCTTCTCCGAGATAACGCTCTGAGCAACCATGTTGCCGTAAAGGACTATTGCCATGTAGAGTATTATTATCAGTATGTAGGTAGACCAGTATGTTTTCGTCTGATCGGTACCGG
Organism: Clostridia bacterium; assembly: GCA_017454565.1. GTDB lineage: Bacteria > Bacillota > Clostridia > Oscillospirales > Acutalibacteraceae > UBA1213. Next base: position 1,865 of record JAFTCS010000090.1, on the reverse strand, counting down.
TTGTGACTGTCTCTATCTTCGCTTCGGAATGGATTATCCTTATGCTGACATCGGGCGCGACTCCTAAATTTTCAAAGCTCACAGTTCTGTAGATATTCTGTATGCAGTCCTGCACTATCTGTGAAGCCATGCTGACGATCGAATTGTTCTTTGTAAAGTATGTAACGGAAAGAGGCTCGTTTATCATAACGGCAAACTCATATTCACCGCTGTTCACGTTTGCCTTGATGGAATCGGGAGTCTCATCAATTATCCTGACTTCATAATCAGGGTAGGTGGAGTCAAATATATTCTTTACCGAAGCATTGCCGTTATAGGCCTTGTCGCACACGGCGATAACGGGTTTTTCTCCGGCAGGCTCATCTTTCTTTTCTGAGCTGACCGCAGACATTACTATTCCCGGAATGAATGCCATGAGTATTATCACTCCCATAAAAATTATGGTGGTGATTATAAATGACTTCGACCTGATACAGCCCAAATATTCAAACTTGAGCACCTGAATGATATGTTTCATATTCCCGCCTCCGTATACTGAACAAAGATATCGTTAAGGGACGGTTCAATGACCCTGAATTCATCAATGTCAAAATTGTTTTCAGAAAGCTCTTTCATCAGGCGTCCTTTGAAAGCCGGGTCTTTCAGCCTGATGATAAGTGTTCTTTCGTTTTCCTTGTCATTATCGGCGGAAAGTATGTCGCCGCTCATTTTCTGTATGACGAAGGGCGCTATCTTATCATATTCGGAAGAGGAAACCGATATCCTGTCTCTGGGGTAGCTGCGTTTTATATCGGATATCCTGCCCTCAAGTGCAATACTGCCGCCGTTGAGGATGGATATGCTGTCGCAGAATTCCTCAACATAGTTCATCTGATGGCTCGAAAACAGCACCACCGAACCGCTGCCGATCATTTCCTTGATGACATCTTTAAGCAGCATTGCATTGACAGGATCAAGTCCGGAAAACGGCTCGTCCAGTATGACTATTTCCGGCTCGCACATCAAAGTAGCTGCAAGCTGTATTTTCTGCTGATTGCCCTTGCTCAGTGTTTCAAGCTTTTTGTTTTTGTACTCTGTCATTCCCATTCGTTCAAGCCATTTGTCACAGGCCTTGCGGGCGTCCGCCCCGGACATTCCTCTGAGCATAGTCAGATAAATAAGCTGTTCGGATATTTTCTTTTTCGGGTACAGACCCCTTTCCTCAGGCATATAGCCTATGCGTATTTTTCTGCGGTCTATTTGCCTGCCGTCCACAAGAACGCTGCCCTTATCGGGATAAAACACGCCCATAACAATTCGGATGGCAGTGGTCTTGCCGGCGCCGTTTCTGCCCAACAACCCATGGGCGGAACCGCTTTGAGCAGAGAAATTTATGTTTTTGAGCACTTCCTTTTCTCCGAAGCTCTTATATATCTGCTGAATTGTGAGCTCCATAAAATCGCTCCTCCTTATCATCATTTATGTGTAAAATTATAGCAATTATGCACAATAATGTCAAGGGGAAATATATCAGAAGTCAGTATTGCCTAAAACTCTCTTCTCTTATAAAGCAGGCTTGCAGCGACCCATATCACCACCAATACTGCCGCTGTAACAACAAACAGCGCCAGAGCCATATAGTAATAATTTCCGCTGATGAGCAGCTCGTACACATGCTTCATCATCTCGTCTTCCTCATTGAGACCCACTGTAAAAAACATCATTGAACCAAACACACCAGCCACGCTTAATATCAGCTTCACAATTTTGTCGCCTATAGCCACCTCTATCAATATGATCATAAAGACAACAAAAAGATCAATGCAGAAAACAAATGTAAAGCCCAGCGCAAGATAACGCAGTTCAAATGTGTCAGAGCATATCAT
>JAFTCS010000089.1 GCA_017454565.1 Clostridia bacterium | reverse complement strand
CCGAAGCACCATCTTTCTTGTCTCTTTTGCACTGTACTGCGTGTCTCTCACTTGCAGTACACAAAGTACAGCGGCGTTCGAGACACATTGTCCAGCACAAAATATCCTGCGAAATCTGGCACTTCTCCAGTTTCCGAGGAAATCTATTATTTTAACTTTTCACTTTTAACTTTTTTAACTCCACCCTCCACTCTCCACACTCTCAAAAAAGCCTCCCTCAAACCAAAGCTGGTCTGAGGAAGGCTGAATGTTTTCTCCGGATTAAAGTGCGGGATCAAAGCGTGTAGGTGTATTCGGCTATCACGCTGCCTGTCCGGCCTTTGAACCTGAATATGATCTTGAATTCACGGATGTTCGACTTGCTCATTATCTTCTGTATCTCGTTTTTCATAGTGGGCTTTATCATCTCAAAGTAGGCGTCAGCCGCCTCTTTTTCCTTGCTCGTAAAGCCGTATTTCTCGTAGGTCACTTCATATACAAGAACGTCGTCGCCCTCAGTGATTATATCAAAGTCCATTACGTCCTGATTCTGGGCAAGGAACTCTTTTTTAAGAGTCTCGCGCTCAGTCTGTCCGGTAGAGCTGTTCCAGTAATCGTTGATGGTCTTTTTCTCGAAAAGAGCCTTATAGAGGATAAATCCGCCGATAGACATGAACACCAGCACCAGAGCTACTATAAGTATCCATGTATACTTGCCCTTGGCAACTGTCGTGGTGCTTACCCTTGACGATGAGGACATTGTACTCCTGCCCGGTTCTGACGAAGGGAATGAGCTGCGTCCGCCGGGATTATAAAGTGACATATTCGGGTCAAAATCGTTCTCCGGATTGTAGAGCGGTGCATTCGGGTCATAGTTCATGCTGTCAAAATTGTTATTCTGAGAGCCGTAGCTGTTGTTCTGACCGCTGGTGTAATTGTCAGTACCCTGACCGCCGCCATAATTATTATTCTGAGGAGCGTAGCTGTTATTATCCTGTGAAGCATAGCCGTTATTGTAATCTCTGCCCTGAGACTGATATCCGCTGTTGTAGTCGTTATATCCCTGATTGCTGCCAATATAATCCGCGGGATCATCGTTTGTCACAAAACCGCTGCCAAAGCCAGAATTGTCATTGCTGGGTGAAAATCCGCCGAAGTCTGACGAATTTTTATCGTCAGCATAGCCGAAGCCGCCGAATTCACCGTTGTTCCTGCCGTTGTTTCCATTGTTCATTACGCTTTACCTCCGCATTGTTCCGCCGGGAAAACACAGCTCCCCGTAATTATCCTTCTTCTCTGATAATTTTATCACATCACACAAGATTTGACAATAGTAATATTTATGCAATCATATATCTGTAATGTCTCATAAAACGGTACAAAAAGCAAAAGTGCGGGTTTGAACCCACACTTTTGCTTAAAGGAATAAAAAGAAAAAAGGAAAAAGGAAAGAAAAGGAATAATCTTAATTAATGTGCAGCCATCGGCGCTTAATGATATTGTCAGGATCTGTCGAAGCTTTGCGCCGGCTGCTTTTGTCGTTTGATTTCTTATGTTGTTACTATAATATACCAAAACTATCCATTTGTCAAGCATTTTTTATAAAAAATCAATAGTTAATTTTTTAACTATGTACAGTTTATATATTGAAGTTGATGTATGTTAAAAATTTATTGTGTATCAAGTCCGGTTTTATTTGACATTATGGCAAAAAAGGGATATTATATAATTATACAGGCATCAAAATTACACATTACCGCACCTATTACCCTTTTGGAAGAAGCTGTGAAATTATGAAAACCGGTATCTCAACGGGCTGTCTTTACCCCGAACTCACCGAAAACAGCATAAAGCTCCTGACCGGTATGGGCTTTGACCGCTTTGAAATATTCTTCAACTCCTTTTCAGAGCTGGAACCTGATTATCTTGACCGGCTGAGGTATTATCTCGACAGTCACAGCGCAAGAGTGGTGTCGGTACATCCCTTTGTGTCGTCGTTTGAGTCGTTCCTGCTTTTTTCCGCCTATGAACGCAGGTTCATTGACGGCGCAGCGTTCTACGAAATGTTCTATCGTGCCGCCTCACGCATAGGCGCAGACAAGGTGGTGCTGCATGGCCTTAACACAAGCTATGCCTCTTCCCTTTCTGACAAAGAATATTTCCGCAGATACAGCATTATGCAGGAAAACGCACTGAAATACGGTGTGGAGCTTTTGCAGGAAAACGTCAACATTTTCCGCAGCAGCAGACCGGAGTTCATATCCGGAATGAAAGAAGCTCTGCCCGGAAAGGCCGCCTTTGTGCTGGATGTAAAGCAGGCTCTCAGGGCAGGAGTGGATCCTCTGAGCATGGCTGACGCTATGGGGGACAGGCTAAGGCATGTCCATATAAGTGACCGCAATACAGATGGCATGTGTGTACTGCCGTTTGCGGGTGATTTTGACCTGAATGGGTTTATTTCCGGGCTTGCACACAGGGGCTATGACGGCGACCTGATAATCGAAGTGTACCGCACCGGATTCGACACATTGCCGCAGTTAATGGATTCAGGCGTCAGACTTGCTCAGGCTGTTGAAAGGATAACAGGATAAACTGACGCACCACAAGCGGCACAGGATATCATAGCAAAGACACAGACACTCTCCCTATGAAATATGCAGCGGAGAGCGTATTTTAAATATAACAAATGGCAGGAGGAATATATATGAGATGTCCGTACTGCGGATGCGAAGAAAGCAAGGTAGTGGATTCCCGCCCTACAGATGAGGGCGAAAGGATAAGGCGCAGACGTGAATGCTTTAACTGCCAGAAGCGCTTTACCACCTACGAGATGATCGAGACCACCCCCATAATGGTCGTAAAGCGTGACAATTCCCGCGAACCGTATAACAGACAGAAGCTTACCAAGGGTATTATGCGCGCCTGCGAGAAACGCCCTATCTCTCTTGACCAGATCGACCTTATAGTTGACAAGGTGGAAACCCGCATTGAGAACACGCTTGACCGTGAGGTACCCTCTGAGCGCATAGGAGAGTATACTATGGAGGAGCTGAAAAATGTGGACGAGGTAGCCTATGTGCGATTTGCCTGCGTGTACCGGCAGTTTCAGGACATTCACACCTTTATGGATGAGCTTAAAAGGCTCATCGAGGACAAGTGACGGGAGGATATTTTATGATAATAGATACCCATGTTCATATCGGAGATATGCTGAATTTCGTTCTGACAAAGGAGGACGTTATAGCCTCTATGGAGCGTTTCGGCATTGACCACAGCATTGTTTCCAGCCTGAACGCAGCCGAATTTGACCACATGCTCAGGCCTGTTCCGCCGAAGTACCAGCATTCTCAGCTTGAATGTCTTGAGGATGTCATAAGCTTTGCAAAGGAGTATCCTTCAAAGATCTCCGCGGCCGTCTGGGTGCGTCCTTATAACGAAAAGGCAGACTACGACCTTTACAAAGCTATCAATGACAACCGCAGGTATATCAAAGCCATAAAGTTCCACCCGTATCATTCGAACCTGCCCTTTGACGGCAAGGAAAGCGAACCGTTCATAGAGCTTGCACAGCACTATGGTCTGCCGGTGGTGGTGCATACAGGCGGATGTGACGCTGCCTCATGTGTGAGGGTATACAATGCCGCCAGAAGGTTTCCAAAGACAAGGTTCGTAATGGTACACATGGGGCTGGGCACAGACAACAGCGAAGCCATAGAGCTTATTTCAAGACTCCCAAACCTTTACGGAGACACCACATGGGTGCCGGTGGCAAGCACACTTAAACTTATAGAAAAAGCCGGCATTGAAAAGATCATGTTCGGGTCTGACAATCCCATTGACGGACCCGAGACATATCTGCACAACCGTACAGGTGACAGGTCGCTTTACCAGCAGTATTTCAACGAGCTTAAAGATATTATAAGCCCCGAATACTATGACCGACTTATGTACCGGAATGCCGCTGAATTTTTCGGCATCCATATCTGACAAAAATCAAAAGACCTTTCTTCACCATTCTTTTGGTAAAGGAAGGTCTTTTTGCCTGCAAAACAGATCATTATCCGTTATAGGGCGTTACGGTGATCTTGTCAAAGCCAATGCCGGACTGGCGGTTCACTATGTCCTTTATCGTAATAGCCGTGGCATCGTTCAGTGAAGCTGACGGAACTATGACTGTACATGTGTCGTTGTTTATCAGCGCTATGCAGTCCTTGAAGCCCTTGGTGCGCACCTCGGCCTCTATGCCGCTTTCAGCTTTGATGGCTGCCGAAAGCTTTTCAAGAGCCTGCACCGCCTCCTGACGCGCAGTGCTGCTTTTATCTTCGGAAGCGGCTATATCCTGCAGCGACCTGACAGCCTCGTCATAGGCCTGGGTACGCTTTCTCCTTTCTGACGAGAAATAATCGTTGGTGTCCGTGTCTGCGTTAAGCGCCGCTGTCTCTATGGCTTCCTTGCTGTTTGCGTCATCTTTGGCTTTCTTATCAGCATCGGACGTCTGGCTTTTGGCGGCTGTCTCACCGGATACCTCAGTGTTTACATACACCGTCTGACCAAGCTGCTTTGAACTGCTTGTCTCGGGGGTATCAGTTACCTCCACAGGCTTTGTACCGGAAAACTGCCAGTTAAGATACACCGCCGCACCCAGAGCCACAACCAGCGCGCCCACCAAAAGCTGTCTTTTCCCGAATGTCATGTATTTTCCTCCTTAATAGTTCTTCACCCTGAACCCATCTTTGAAACGCATATATGCGACTCGGAAATATTCAGGGCTGCGGCTATTGCCGACTTTATCTGTGCACTTACCTTGTCATTGCCGCCGCCTTCACACACCACCAGCACACCGCGCACCTTCGGCATTGTCTGAGAGACAGTGAGGGCCTCCTCGGAACCGTCTTTGCGCCTGATGACTATGCAGGTGCGCTTTTCGCTGTTCTGATCATCGGTATCATCGCTTTTTTTGCTTTGCCTGCCGGAAATATCCTCGTCAGCCGCGTAAACGCTCCTTACGGTGCTGTCTATCGTGACCATCAGCTTTGTACGGCCGGCGCCCTCAATACTTGCGACCATATTTCCAAGCTCCTGAGTCAGCTTTACACGGTATTCCTCCATGCTCTGCATCTGGTCGGTAACAGGCGGGCTGCTTTCATTTTCATCTCCCTGACCTTTCATCATTGACGAAAAAAATATCAGTCCCACACCCAGAATGCCGATGATAACAACTATCTTCACCATAGCGTCACGCCCTATGGGAAGCTTCAGGCGTCTTTCACCCTCTTCTTCTGTTTTGATCTTATCCTCCATAGCGACCTCACATTCAACCGATCACCGTCCTGCACTCTATTCCAAGGCTGTCTTTCAGCAGGCTACTGACTTCCCACGACCTTTTTGCGTCCTCGCGGTTCAGCACCACCTCTGCTGTTATTATGTTTATGCGCCTGTCCTCTGCAATATCCATATTCACCCTCACCTCCTCAGGAGTTATACCGCTTTTTTTCAGTGTGTCCAGCACTAACTCTTTCAGCTCTGATATAAGGTAGTCCTTTTCAAGCTCATCCATATTGAAACCCGGCTCCTCTGCTGCACGGATATCCAATACCGGCGTCTGTGACATCAGCTCCGGCACCAGATCTTTCAGCGGCAGCAGAACCGCACACAAAAGCACACCGCCCAGTACAAAGCGCACGATCTTTTCCAGGCCTGTGTCGGACATAAGAAGATCGGCTATACCTGTCATTACGGCGCAGCAAGACACTCCCAACGCCCATGTATTTATCCCGTCCATCAGCACTCCCCCATTTTTGACATGAAAAACTTCTTATCCTTTGCCAATCAGCAGAACTATAGCCGTGGAAATGATAAACACCGTCAGAACCGACAGAAGAAGTGCTGTAAGCATGGCAGCCGCTTTGGATACCGAGCGGAACGCAGAGCTTATCATGTCAAGACCTGCGATGTCCGAGACAGAGGACATGAGGAAGAGCGAAAGCTGCCATATAATGCACTCTAACAGCACAGGAAGAATTATCGCCGATGATGCGATTATCACAAACACGCCTGCACCCGAGCGCAGAAGCTCCAGACTGCCGCTGAAGGTGGTAAATGCTTCGCTGAGTGCGCTGCCAACCACAGGCGCAAAGGAGCTTACTGTGAATTTCAGTGCCCTGCTGCTGACCTTATCCATAGATGATGTCACTATTGTATTAACTGACATCACCGCAAGAAAAACTGACATCACAAAGGTCAGCAGCCACTTCGCAATCTTGTAAACAGATTCACACATTGAGCCAAGCTTCATTTTCGGTGATACGGCAGAGCTTACAGACAGCGCTAAAAACACGTTCATCAGCGGAACGACCAGTCTTGAAGCTACAAGCGAGACTGCATTTCCGGCAGTCAGCATGGAAAAATAGTATCCCGACGCTGTACTCTGCCTGCCTGAGCTTATCAGCAGTCCCGCCATAACAGGCGCATACAGCAGCATGAAGCCTGACGCACCCGTAAGCACTCCGGCTGCTCTTTCTATGGTCGTGCCAAGGGGAACTATCACTGCCGCCGATATGCAAACGGCAGCTACCGTATTCTGTACGGCACTCATGCTGCCGCCGGCTGAGCTTATGCGGAAGCCCTCGGTTATAGAGCACAATAGTATTATTCCGAAACATATACCTATCCCACAGAGAGGAGTTTTGCCAGCCTCGTTCAGCATGCCGAAAATGCCGGAGAGCACTCTTCCGGTTTGCAGTGAAGCAAGGCTTTCCGCGTTTACCGAGGTTATCCCCATGCCAGACAGGGCTTTTTTTGTGTTCTCCGGCAGTCCGGAATAAAGGCTTTCTGCACCTGATCCTGCCGCCTGAGCATCGAGCAGTTCATTCTGACTTTTGGCGCTTACGTTCAGTGAGAGCATCATCACCATAATCGCTGCCCAAAGAACGGCTGTTACCCGTTTTATGCTTATCACTTCCCGTTTTATTCTATTATCAAATATACCTTCCGGTCGGGGGGACGTTTGCGAAAAAGTCCCCCCGACACCCCCGAAAACGCTGTTCGCGTTCAGGGTTTACTCTGACCAAAACTAAACCGATCGCGGCTCGTACTTACTTCTGTGCGCGAGGAGTGTAATTTTTCTCTTGTTTATCAATCTCCGCGAACAGGGGTCCAGCGTCACGCTGGCCGACCCCGACCTATTGCGGGGAGTTGTTCAGCAGGCCGGAAGCGATGCTCAGGATATCCGCGAAAAGTGGCAGGGCAATTAAAAGCACCGATATCTTCCCGGCGAGCTCCACTTTTGATGCAAGCGCACTCTGACCGGAATCACGACAGGTGTCGGCTGTGAAACGGCAGAGAAAACAGATCCCGATGGTTTTGATCAGCACCCGGCCATAGGCGCTGCTAAGACCTGCCTTGTCAGAAAGCTGAGTTATCTGTGAGATAATGGGCGACATGCGGTGCAGCACCGAAATAAGAATTACTGCGCCGGCGGCAACGGAAAGCACAGCGGATATTTCGGGAGCATATTTTTTCAGGGCAAGCGCAGCAAATGCCGCAGCGGCTGCCAGACCTGCCGTTAAAAGAATATCCGTCAAAAGCCGAACAGGGTCTCGATAGTGGTGAACAGCTCGGATATCTGCCGCACGAGCATAAGCAGCACCACGATAAGACCCGCAAGGGTAGTCATCATTGCCTGTTCCTCGCGACCGGAACGCGAAAGCACCAGACTGAGTACGGCGACAATTATGCCTATGGCTGCGATCTTGAAGATAAAATCAATGTTCATTTTTCTCACCGTTATGTTATAAAAAAACTTTCCAACGAGGTACCGTGTATTTTTCGTGAGCAGCCGTATCAAAGCAGCACGGCCGCAGCCATTACGCCACAGAAAACGCCCAATGTACGGTACAGCCTCGACTTCGTTTTCAACTCGGCAGTCAGTCCAGCATAATGCGTCTCCGCGTTTTGTCTGTGGAGTGCAAGTTTGGAAAGCTCACCCTGCACATTATCGGTGCCGAAGCTGCTCCCGAAAGAATACATAAGCTGCCTGTCCTCTCTGTCATGTAAACAGCGTTTCACAGAGCTGCACCAGGCGCTTTCAAAAGATCTGCCGTTCTTCATAAGGTCAAGCGTACTTTTCAGTACCGGACTGAGCAGTTCAAATCCTCTCACGCCGGCAAGTATAGATGTGATGCTTTCTGCGGTATATCCCACGGCGGCCTCTACCTGAGTGAGAAAGCGCAGATACTCTCCCATAAGCTCTGCTCTTGCTTTGAAGCTTCTGCACTTGAGTATACCCGAAAGTGCTCCGCACAGAACTATAAGCAGACCTCCCGAAAGACGCATGATCTCGTTTGTCATTCGGTTTCAGGCTCCTTTTCAATGTCGATGATCTGTTTTATCCTGCATGGATGGTCGGAGCTATCGAGTATGACCGCAGTGCGGAATGCGCCGCATTCTTTCAGATAAGGCGCAAAGCTCCTGCGGGAAAGCTCCTCGTATGACGAAGCATGAACCGAGGAAATAATAACGGCTCCGGCGTTGAAACCGCAGGAAGCGCTTTGCAGGTCATCAGCACCGCCTATCTCGTCACATATTATGACCTGCGGTGACAGCGCTCTCACTGCCTGCATTATGCCCTCGCCCTTAGGGTATCCGTTCAGGATATCGCACAGACCCAGGTCATTTGCCGGTACACCGTGACAGGTGCCGGCTATCTCCCCTCTTTCATCTATTACAACAGTGCGCATTATCCGGCAGCCTGCACCTGAGGACAGGCATCGGGCAAGGTCACGCAAAAGAGTCGTTTTGCCGCTGGCAGGCGGACCGACTATAAGTACGCCGCCTTTCAGAGGATAAAGTGCGGAGAGAAGCTCTTTTGCGGCTCCCTTTATCTGGCGTGAGACCCTGATATTCATTGAAGAAATATCGCTGACTGCGGTTATTTTTCCTCCTGAGCACACTGCCGTACCGCAAAGGCCTACTCTGTGACCGCCACGCACTGTTATAAAACCGTTCCGGATATCATTCTCAACGCTGTAGACAGAGTAGCCGCACAGCCTTCTGAATGTGTCGTAGATCTGACGCTGAGTTACTATCGCTGAGTTTTCGCCCGGTGAATACATTATCCTGCCGTCGGTATCCGGGAACAGAGTGGTACTGCCGTCAGTAAGCGTCAGCGGCCGGTTCATCCGCAGACGTATCTCCTGCACAGTCGCCCGTTTATTCTCGGGCACTGCCCTGACTATCGCCTGCAGCTCATCACAGAGTATGTCGGCAGCAGAGCCGAAGCTGTCCTTGCTTTCCTGCATTCAAATCATTCCTTTCTGGCTCCGTTGGTTTTGGAATCTTCTGTTATCAAATAATATTTAGTTTCCGCCGCTTTTATTCCCGCCGGCGGTAT
>JAFTCS010000088.1 GCA_017454565.1 Clostridia bacterium | reverse complement strand
TTCAGGCAAATTTACACCCCGCCGAGCAGGCGGGCAGAACGCACCCATTGGGTGATGATCAAAGTATCAAACTTTTGATCGTAAAGCTCTGTTTTTCCTGATTTCAGCTATTTTTGCTATTTGAGTTTCACGGATTCAGGTTTTAAACAATAAAGTCTTGCTCAAGCTTTTTCAAAAGCTTGCGGAGACCTCTCAGCCAACGGCTGAGAAGCACCGACAGAGCCGACAGGCAAGACCCGCAAGTCCCTGACATTTCAGGCTCTCAAAAATAATACGTTTTATTGAATAATAGACTTATCTATCCCCTGTGCATCATATACAATAATTATGTGGAATATTATCTGTCAATGAGTACCCTCTCAGGCTGTTTTGCTGACCTGAGAAACAGTCTTTGAGGTTTCCTTGGATGTTTCCTTAGAGCTTTCCTTAGAGCTTTCCTTTGAAGTCTCGGAATCGTTCTTGTCATTGTCGAAAACACGCTCATATAATTTATTGCCCTCAGGGTCAACGTAGCGCACCTTAACTGTAAGGGTCTTTTTGTTTATGCAGCTTTCAAGTTGGCCCACAAGAGAAACAAACACACTTTTCTTTTCCTCAACGGCTTTCTTCACGTTTTCAATAAAGTCATCCTTCAGCCAGAGGTTAAAATCCTTGCTGAACTGACGTTCGAACACCAGCGAGGTTTTTTCGGCAAATATTTTTGTATTGATGATACCCTGACTGTCAGGTCCTGATAGTTTTGATATCATCTTCTTTGCGGCGTCTGACTGCAGATACTCTTCCAGGGTATCGTATGGTCTGGTGTCATCAAGCTCAAATTTTATGGTGCTGCTGTCGAGCACGTCAGACTCAAATATAACAGGTACAGAGGATTCGTTATCCTCTGTTGAGCTTTCTCCGGAGCTTTCTTTGCTGCTCTCATCTGTGGTGTCCGATACAGCTTCCGATATCGCTGATATTTCAGACGGCGGCGGTTCCGATACGGATTTGCCGCCGCTGTTTCCGCATCCGGCAGAAAAAGTGCACAATGCAGCTATCATAATGACCGCCGCAGCTTTGTATATCTTCATATTTATACTCCTTTCAGCGTACAAAGGCGAATTTATCCACATCAAATAATCCGCAGTCGGTTATGCGCAGCTGCGGTATTACAGGCAGCGCCGTAAACGAAAGTGTAATAAACGGGTCTATATCCTTGTCAACACCCATCTCATAAGCAAGCCTGATAACCTTGTCCAGCTCGGGAATGAACTCATCGGCTGTTTTCATACTCATAAGACCGCCGTGTTCAAGCGGCAGATCACCCTTTACTTCACCGTCGGCAACAATAGTGTAACCCCCGTTTATCCTTTCAAGCTCGCTTACCGCCTTTAACATGTCGCTGTCGTTGTCACCCAGAACTATAACATTATGGGAGTCATGCGCCACTGTCGTGCCGACTGCTCCGTGCTTCAGGCCGTATCCTGTGATATATGCGCAGGCCATGCAGCCCGTAGCATGGTGACGCTCAATGACTGCTATCTTCCTCACAGAACCGTCTTTGATTCCGGACATGACCTCTTCATGTGTCATACGAAGGTGTCTGGTGAGTATCTGGTTCTTTACAAGACCGATAACAGAGTATTCCTTCTGCTGAGGAATAACAAAGGCGTCATCACCAAGCGGAGCTATATTGACCGACCTCGGAGGACGCACAGACTCCTTTATTCCTCTTGTATAAGCGGTAGGCACACTCTCAGGAATATCCTTTACGTTCACACCGTCTTTATATACATCACAAACGGAAACACTCTCCAAATCATCCAGAACGACCATATCAGCCTTGTATCCGCAGGCAATGGCGCCGATGCTCCTTAGGCCGTATATCCTCGCCGCATTTATAGTCGCCATCTGATATGCCCTGACCGCCGGCAAACCAAGCTTTATAGATTTTTCTATATTATAGCGTATGGTTCCTTCACGTCTTATGTCTGCAAGGTGCTTGTCATCGGTACAGAAAGCAAGCCGTGTTGTGTCTGTACCGTTTTTCACAACACCGCTGATAATATCCTCAAGATTTTTTGAAGCCGAACCCTCACGCACCAGCACAGCAAGACCGCACCTGAGCTTTTCAACGGCTTCCTCGTATGTCGTGCTTTCGTGGTCGGTACCGATGCCGGCGCAGACATAGGCGTTGAGCTCTTTTCCGGAAATTCCGGGGGCATGTCCGTCAATTACCATATCGTTAAAGCTGCAAAGTTTTTTAAGCACCTGAGGATCCTTTTCTATAACGCCTACCACGTTCATCATCTCACCAAGACCAAGAACATTGGGGTCATTTTTCAGCATCGAAAGATCATCAGCATCCATTTCCGAGCCGGAATGCTCAAAGGGTGTGGCGGGCACGCATGAAGGCAGCATCACATAATAGTTGATAACGCTTTCCCTCGCAGCCTTCAGAATATCCGCTATGGCGCCTATGCCGCCTACATTTGCTATCTCGTGCGGGTCTGTAATAATGGTGGTCGTACCCTGTTTAAGCTCTTCCATAGCGTAGACCTGCGGCGTTACCATTGAGGACTCCACATGCAGATGGGCATTGATAAATCCCGGAACAACGTACTTCCCGGCAATAACCTTCTCGACCCTGCCGTTATAATTTCCTATACCGACTATATATCCGTTGGAAACAGCCACATCCGCCCTGATTATCTCACCCGTAAACACACTGAGTATATTGCCGTTTTTCAGAACAAGATCAGGCAGTTCATGTTCTCTTGCCGCCGAAATAAGCTTTTCTGACAATACGTCATTTTTTCCTGCGTTCATTGTTCAACCTCCGTTTTACCGACAGATTTCCCGATAATACATCATAATACATTATTATACACTCAAAATCCGGGTCTTGCAACCTGAAATTCACTTATATCCAGGGCAACCGCACGAAAACAATTGTAAATTTTGTTTA
>JAFTCS010000001.1 GCA_017454565.1 Clostridia bacterium | reverse complement strand
TGAAAATGCGTTTCTGACATTTTACAAACAATTGATGGCTGCCGGACCATCAGATGGTTTCAGACCGTTTAACCTTACTTGTAATGTGATAAACGACGATGGCACAATTGCTGCATCAGGTACATACACCCCGAATGACGCCTGAATATAACATAAAATCTCTGCCTGTTTTATCAGAAAGAGATACAAAGGCCGTGCAGGCAGTAACTGCACGGTCTATATTTTTGGTTATAATTTAGGAATTGTCCCGGCAAGATTGACAAATTGTGCATTTTGTAGTATAATATAGGCAATGAGTTAGATAAATATAACCAAAATGTTGAAACAGGAAAAGGTAGAAAATATGAAACTGAATGAACTGAAAACAGGCCAGTCCGCTGTGATAGATAAGGTGGGCGGTGAAGGCAGTCTGAGACAGCATTTCCTTGATATGGGTGTGATACCCGGCGCAGAGCTTACTTTAGTAAAATTTGCCCCTATGGGTGATCCTATGCAGCTCAGGATACACGGCTACGAGCTGACTCTCAGGCTTGATGATGCCAAAAAGATAGACATCACATTAAAAGCCCCGGAAAAGAAAAAGGAGCCGGTCAAGAAGCATACCAGCGTTCATCCGGGCTTTGGTGAAGAGGGTAAGTATCACCCGAAAGGCAGCGGAAATCCTCTGCCGGATGATACCACCCTTTCATTTGCCCTTGTGGGCAACCAGAACTGCGGCAAGACTACGCTTTTCAACAGGCTTACGGGTTCTAATCAGCATGTCGGCAATTTTCCGGGAGTGACGGTTGACCGCAAGGACGGAGTTATAAAGGGCTATCCCAAAACGATAATTACCGACCTGCCGGGAATATACTCCATGTCTCCCTATTCGGAGGAGGAAATAGTATCGCGCAACTTTGTGCTGGAGAGCAAGCCCAAGGCTATCATAAACATAGTCGATGCCACGAATATCGAAAGAAACCTGTATCTTACCATGCAGCTGCTTGAAATGGACATACCTATGGTCGTGGCGCTGAACATGATGGACGAGGTGACATCTAACAGCGGCAGTGTGGATATAAATACACTGGAAAGTCTTCTCGGCGTACCTGTGGTGCCTATTTCTGCGGCCAAGAATGAGGGCGTTGACGAGCTCGTAAAGCATGCTGTGCACATTGCGCACTATCAGGAAAAGCCGGGCAGACAGGATTTCTGCCGTCCGGAGGACCGCAACGGCGGGCTGCACAGGTGTATTCATGCGGTCATACATCTTATCGAGGACAAGGCAAAGAAAGCCGGCTGGCCGGTGCGCTTTGCTGCGGCTAAGCTGATAGAGGGCGACAGGCTGGTCTTTGACAAGCTGAAGCTGAGCGAAAATGAAAAAGAAACTCTTGAGCACATTGTTGCGCAGATGGAAAAGCAGTGCGGCATGGACAGGAACGCTGCAATAGCCGACATGCGTTTTTCGTTTATAAAGAGGGTCTGCGGAGAGACCGTTGTCAAGCCTACCGAGAGCAAGGAGCATCAGCGCAGCAGAAAAATAGACCGGGTGCTGACCGGACGTTTTACAGCTATTCCCATGTTTGTGCTGATAATGGTGACTATATTCTTCCTGACCTTTGAGGTGATAGGCGGCACATTGCAAAACCTGATGGAATCAGGCATAGACACCCTTTCATCTGCCGCAAGGGA
Organism: Clostridia bacterium; assembly: GCA_017454565.1. Classification (GTDB taxonomy): domain Bacteria; phylum Bacillota; class Clostridia; order Oscillospirales; family Acutalibacteraceae; genus UBA1213. Next base: position 1,318 of record JAFTCS010000001.1, on the reverse strand, counting down.
TTGGATGGAAAGCGCCAGCGTCAACCCGATGCTCACCGGACTGATAATAGACGGTATTTTCGCGGGCGTCGGCAGTGTGCTGACCTTCCTGCCTATTATAATAACCCTGTTTCTGTTCCTGTCGCTACTTGAGGACAGCGGCTATCTTGCAAGAGTCGCGTTTTTCATGGATAAGCTGCTGCGGCGTATCGGTCTTTCGGGAAGAAGTATCGTGCCTATGCTTATCGGATTCGGCTGTACAGTTCCGGCGGTCATGTCTACCCGTACTCTTCCCAGTGAGCGCGACAGAAAAATGACCATACTGCTCACGCCGTTTATGAGCTGTACTGCCAAGCTGCCGATCTACGCTTTCTTTGTTAATGCGTTTTTTGAGGAGTACAAGTGGCTGATAATTTCGGGTCTGTATCTGCTGGGCATTGTCATTGGCATTCTTATTGCGCTTGTTTATAAAAAGACTCTGTTCAAGGGTGAGGCAGTGCCCTTTGTGATGGAGCTGCCGAATTACCGTCTGCCGGGTGCAAGGAATGTCATAATGCTCCTCTGGGACAAGTGCAAGGATTTCCTGCAGCGCGCGTTTACTGTAATTTTTATCGCAACCATAATTGTGTGGTTCCTGCAGAATTTCGACTTCCAGATGAACATGGTGGAAAATTCTCAGAACAGTATTCTTGCTACTATTTCAGGTGCGATCGCTCCGCTGTTTGCGCCCATCGGTCTCAACGACTGGAGGATAGTTACCTCGCTTTTTACAGGCTTCATTGCAAAGGAAAGCGTTGTAGCATCGCTTGAGGTGCTTTACGGCAGCGGCATTGCAGGTGCCATGACAGCGCTCACGGCTGCTTCCATGCTGACTTTCAGTCTGCTGTATACTCCGTGCGTGGCAGCCATCGCGTCTGTGCGCAGAGAGCTTGGCAGAAAATGGGCAGCCTGTCTTATCGTCTGGCAGTGTGCCGTGGCGTGGGCAGTTTCTATGGTCGTGTATCTTATATGTAAGGCTTGTGGGGTGTAAAAATGAGTGCTGCCGATATTATTCTCACTATAATTCTTGTTATACTGGTTGCGGTTGTTATTATCATAATGCTGCGCGACAAGCGAAAGGGCAAAAGCTGTTCCTGCGGCTGCGAGAATTGCTCAAACATGCTGTGCAAAAGCATCAAAAGAGAAAATGATAAAAAATAATAAAGTTTCGCTCAAGCCTTTTCAGCGGCAAGCTGCCGCTCCCAATATAGTTTTTGAAAGTTAACTCGTTCCAAATGTTAATTTCTTTCCAAAACAAACTCGACAGCGGAGGCACTCCGCCTTGCTGGGTCAAGGGGGT
>JAFTCS010000087.1 GCA_017454565.1 Clostridia bacterium | reverse complement strand
CCGGTGGACGGTTTTTGCAAGAGGGGGAGCCCTCGCAGGGGGCGCCCCCTTGTATCAGTCTGAATGAAACCCCAACGCCGGCGAGCAGCCGGCAGGTACAACAGGCAGTCCAAACCATAATGCCCGGAGGGCATTCTTATCGGCACCGCCGGCGCGCCGCCGGTGCCGATCCCTGTTCGCCAGTATAACGCTGACCGCGAAAATAAGTTATTTTCAAAACAACAAAAAAGCCTGCGGATAATATCGTCCGCAGGCTTTTTGCATTTTGCAGAATTATAAGCATTATCGGTTGTCTGAGGATTCCGGTTTTTCCGTCATAAAGCCTGTTTCCTCTACGCCGGCAGACCTTTGCAGTGCTCTTACAAAATCATCAATGTTCTTTTGTGAGTCGGGAGAATTGCTTATAGCCTCAGCAAGCATTCCGCTCTTGCCGTCGCTGTTGACAAACTCTGTTATGCTCGAAAAAAGGGAAACCACACCTGCCACAGCCAGACCAATGATAACGCCTATGATACCTATAACAATGCCGGCCTTTTTAGGACCTTTCGTGTCTTTTTTCTTATTAGCCATCACTCCGAAAACAATAGCCGCAATTGCAATGGCAACTCCTGACCATGCCATAATAATATTGGTCATGCCGAAGAAACTCATTTTGCCGTTAATGCCGAATCCGGTAAGCTTTTCCGGGTGCAGGAAAGCCGCCGTACCAAGCAGTCCCAGAGCAGCAAGCCCTGTTATCAGACCGATTACTCCTTTAACATTTGTTTTCATAAATATTGCCTCCGTTCTTTGTTTGCGCGCATTTTCCGGCACACGCTGTGCCTGATTTGCTTACTGTGCTTTCAGGCAGAGCGTGTGTCCTTTAGAGTCTGTTTAGCATCTTAGCAACGTGCGGCTTTTTGGCAATTTTTTTCGCTAACTGCGTCAAAAGAACTTGCCATACGTCAGTATGCCTGCGTCCTTCTTCCTTGTTATCGAGAAAAAATATGCTCAAAAATCCGTACATTTCATATACTGAACAGGCTCTTAAAGAGTATCTCCCTGATACAGAGCTTTTATTGAAGGTCCGAAAGAAAATGCTGACATTTCATCAGCCATCTGACGCAGCCGCCGCACTGAATTTTCCGGCGCTGTCCTCGGAAATGATACCTCTCTCCTTTGCCCTGTCGATCGCAAAGTCTATGGTGCTCTCAATAACCGCGCCGAGTCTCGGATAACCGAACTTCTTGGCGGTCTCCCTTATAAGATCCTTTCTTGTGAGACTGATCTGCTCGTCAATTACCTCTTTTACAGCATTGGTGATCTCAAAGGACGACACCTCATCCATGGCGCGCTTTCCGCCGGAGCTTTCCTCTATCCTGTAGATGCTGTAATCATCCGGAACCTGATCGGCCTTCCAGTAGAACAGGTTCACGCCGTCCTTTGTTGTCCGGTGGTCGATCTTTGAAAGAGCATCGTCAAGCCTGCTCTCGGCCTTGGCTGTCATACGGGTCACGCCCCATGCGGCGAGAGTCTTTCTGTAAAGAGCCTTGCGGCTTATGGGAGCTTCGGTGTCGATTATCCTGCTCATAACGGTAAGTATGCGCTTTTCGGCAAGATCGGCGTTGAAGTCGTCCGAGCTGCCAAGCTGAGCAATGGACGCCTCCTTGTAGACTGTTCCGGCTGAACGGTATGTCTCCTCTTTCTGCTCGTAAAGCTTTTCTATCTCCTTGGTCTGCTCTGCAGCGGCAACTGTCACAGCCTTTTCTTCTGCGGACTGCACCTTGCAGCGCTCTATCTCTTCGTTTATCATGCTCAGGACTTTCTTCTTATCGTCAAGCCACTCCATCGTCCATACGCGCATTATGCGCCAGCCAAGTCCTCCGAGAACACCCGGCTGCAGTATGAACCTGTCTGTTGCCGTGGAGCTTGCGCTGTTGCTGCCGTCAAGAAGTATAACCAGCAGATACTTGTCCGGATCGTCGGGTGAAATAATGCCCAGATCTATCCTGTATTCTGAACATCCTATGCTGCACTTCACCTCTAAGCCCTGCTTTTCAAGCTCCTCTGCAATCTGAGTGATGAGCGGGTCGATCTCGGACACGTTTGCTCCCGCTTTTGAAGCAAGCACCGCCTTGCCGCGCTGAGCATACTCGAGAAATGCTTTCAGACCGGCAACACCCTCTGCCCTTGTTCTCGAAAGGTCGATCTGTTCGGGTCTCAGGGTAGAATAAACTATCATCTGCTTTCTTGCTCTTGAGACGGCTACGTTCAGTCTGCGCCAGCCGCCGTCACGGTTCAGCGGACCGAAGTTCATACTCACCTTGCCGTCCTTGTCCGGGCCGTAGCCCACCGAGAAGAGGATAACGTCCCTCTCATCGCCCTGCACGTTTTCCAGGTTCTTTATAAAGATCGGTTCCGGTGAGCTTCTGTCCCTGTCCTCAAGCTCGGGATGCTTTACAAAGGCTTCCGCAAGCATATCGTCAATAAGGTTCTGCTGTACCGAGCTGAAGGTAACCACGCCTATGCTGTCGGTGTCGCCGCTCTGCATCCTGCGGATTATCTCGTTGACTACAGCCTCGGCTTCGGCTCTGTTCTGTTTGCTGCGCCCCTTGTCATAGCTGCCCTCAATAGGCACAAAGCTCACGGCGGAACGCAGATCGTTTGTTGACGGGAAAGTAAACAGCTTGTTGTCATAATATTTCATGTTGCTGAATGCGATAAGGCTTTCGTGACGGGAACGGTAGTGCCATTTCAGATACATCTGCGGCATTGAGATGGAAAGGCAGTCATCAAGCAGACTTTCCAGATCCTCAAGCTCCATGTTGTCCTCGTCTGAATGTGTGGTGCTGAAAAAGTTTGTAGGCGGCAGCTGATTCGGGTCACCCACGACTATCACGTTCTCACCGCGGGCAATGGTGCCCACAGCCTCGCTTGTGGGGAGCTGCGAAGCCTCGTCGAAAATAACCAGATCGAACTTCGGGAAAGACGGGTCAATATACTGTGCAACCGAGATCGGGCTCATAAGCATGCACGGACACAGCTTTCTGAGCAGATTGGGGATCTGGTCAAACAGCTTTCGTATGGACATCATTCTGCCGTTGCTCTTGATAGCCTTTTTTAGTATGCCTATTTCGGATGAAGCGGCTCCGTTTCCTGCACCGGCAGGCACATTTGCGGAAAGTCTTGCCACAAGCTCGTTTATGGTGAGCATCCTGAACCTGTCGGTCAGCTCCTTGTACTGCTTTATGGTATCCTCGAAGCGTGAACCGCGGAAACTCTTGAGCACAGCGTCACTTCTGAGGGTCTTTAATATCAGTGCAAAATAAAGGTTTGCTTCGTAGGCGTCAGACAGCTCACTTTCCTTTAGTGTACCCTTTTCCCATGCGTTATAAACACACGCAAGGCCAAAATTCAGCAGCCTGTTCTTTTCTTCCTGCATTGCCGTCCATGCTTTCAGCAGATCCATATTCTCGCTGTAGCCGTTGAGTCTTTCAATATATTCGGCAATGTGGTCCTTACCCATTTCAAGCGGAGTCGAAAGCTGTATTCTGTATTTTTCAAGCATGAATTCCTGTAGCTTGAAGAAAGAGGCTATATCCGCACCTGCCGCAGCAGCGCTCTTATCCTTTATAAGATAGAATACGCCTTCCATGTACTTTGCTTTTCTTGAATGATCGGCGCTGTCAATAGCCGTCTTTATAGTAAGCGAATAACTTACAGCTCTTCTTATATATGTCCAGTCGGACTTTACCCCGCTGAACGCACCGCCGATATACCCTGTCATCTCCTGAGAGAATGCGCCGATCTCCTGCTGCAGAGCAAGCACAGAGTTTATCCTGTCATATTCTCCTGAGAGCTTCTCCTTTGTAATCGCATTCGGATTCTTTGAATAGAGTCTCAGCTCCTTTACAAGCTTGTTAAGCCCCATCGACTTAGCCAATATCCAGCTTGCCTCCGACTGTCTCAGACGCATTGAAGCGTCTGCGGTATTATAGCTCAGCACACTCTCATCGTAATCCTGCATCAATGACGAATACTGTAAATTGTATTTTTCACCTACGGCACAGCACTCATTTATCCTTTTTGCCGTCATCTCACCGTTATCCGAAAGAGCGACCGCCGGGAATATCTGGGCGCTGTCATCCTGTGAAGCGGCTTTGCGAATGGCAATAAGCTCCTCAAGCACCTTGCGGCTGCGCTCGGCAATGCCTATGGTGCCTGTAAGGATATCGGCAGCCCTCTGCGCCTTCTCCGAAACAATAAGAGTCTCACGCAGCTTGCCCTCAAGGTCATCCCTGAGTTCGAGCGAATACTCGTCAAGGGTGCAGCCCTTCCACGGAGCCTGCTCATAGGGTCCGGTCTCGGCAGCCGCAACCGCAAAGCGCCTTACTGCCTCGCTGAAATTGTCGGCGTTCCGTTCGGTGACGGCTTCGGTAAAGCTGCGGTCAAGACTGATCCTGCCCTTGTATTTCACCTTAGCCTCATAGCGCTCTATCGCCTCATACACTGAGCAGCCGTACTCGCGCTTTTTATGCAGGGCTGCTATTGCGTTATTGAATTCCGTTCTTATATTGTAAAGCCTGTCCGCAACGGCCTGATGCTCCTCCGGAGCCTTTATCCTGCCCACCTCAAGCGCCTTGTTGAGCTGTGAAAGCACCACGTTTTTACTTGTCTTGTTGGAGTGCAGCTCAAGACAGAAGGGGTCAAGCCCGATAGCGGCAAGACGCTTCTGCACCACACTGAGAGCCGCCATCTTTTCAGCTGCAAAAAGTACGGTCTTGCCGTTGTAAAGGGCGTTTGCTATCATATTTGTGATAGTCTGCGACTTTCCGGTGCCGGGCGGTCCATGCAGCACGAAACTCCGCTTGCCGGATGCAGCAGCCACCGCCACAAGCTGAGATGAATCCGCGCTGAGGGGCACAGCAAGATCGGCCGGCTTGAAAACGGATTCCACATTCTTTGCGTCAAAAGGAAGCTCCTCCGGCGTCCAGTTCATTTTCCCGTCCATAAGTGAGGAAACGACCTTGTTCTGTTTCAGTTCGTCAGCCCTGTTGCGTATGTCATTCCACATTACGAACTGCCCGAAGGAGAACAGTCCGATGAACGCCATATCCACCAGATTCCAGCGGCTCTTTTCCATGATCGCCTGCCTTACTGTATGGAAGATAAGCGGCAGATCAATGCCGTGTTCGTCCTCCGGCAGAGTATCAAGACCTGTTATCTTTATTGAGAATATCTGCCGCAGATATTCAAGCAGGGTAATGTTTATCCTCGCTTCCTCCTGCCTGCTGCGGATAACGTAGCCGCCGCTTCTCAGACTCCTTACAATGTCTACCGGCACAAGCACAAGAGGAGAATAACGCGGCTTTTCGGAGATCTCACTCTCGAACCACTTCAAAAAGCCCAGCGCAAGGAACATTGTATTGGTACCGTTTTCCTCCATGCTGACCTTTGCGGAACGGAACATATTTTTAAGCTGTCCGTTCAGCTCCTCAGCCGGAAGAAATGTCCTGACCCTGCCGTTTTTCATTTCCTGAGAAGCCATGCTTTCGATAATATCCTTCTCGTTTTCCGTGTCGTACATTTTCATGCTGCGCATGGTCAGAGTCAGGTCTGACGGAGCCTCAAGCACACGCAGGTTCTTTCCGTCCGAAAGCGCGTCCTCAAGCCCGCTTAGGTCAGACACCATGAGCTGGAGAGAATTTTTTCCCGGGCGGAAATTCAGCAGAGAATTCCTGAGTGAGAAATCAAGCAGCTTGCGCTCCCACACGCATTGCTTTGTGAGCTTCTCTTCACCTGCGCCGAGATCCTCCATGCGCCTTATTTCAAGACTTTTCGGTGCTTTTTCGTTCAGCTTTGCAAAGCCTGCTTCACTGCCGTCATTTTCATAAACGTCACGCGCGCGGTCAAGTCTCAGCGGGATAGGTCTTATGCCGCTTCCTCTGCAGCGCTGGACGTCCACCACACCCTCAAACTCGCTCACATCATCAATATTCGCATTTCCGTGAATGACCGCCTTGTCAAAGTCAATATTGTTTCCGGCGGTAAGATCGGTACACTCCACGAAAAGCAGCTCTTCACTGCCCTTGACAAGCCTTTTTTCAAAGGCTGAAATATCGTCCACCATGCAGTCTGCAAAGGTTTCCTCGTTCAGACGGCAGCCCGCAAAGGCATGTCCCTTTTTGAAGCCTATAAGCGGGTACAGACCAACAGCTTCAAGGCAGGTGGCATACAGCACCGAAAGATCGAGACAGGTACCAAGCTTCTGCCCTATAACAACATGAGGCAGGCGTATTCTCTGTCCAAGCATCTCATAGCTTGCCAACGGGCTTGTATAGGCGATATTAAGTGCCCGCAGTGCAGCATAGACAGCCGCCATCTGCAGCTTTACGTTGTCCGGATTCTCCGTCTGGTAACCGGTAAACGAGGGAGAACCCGTCCATTTTTGCAGATACTCCCCTGCCTTGCTCACAATCTCGGCGATCCTGGGGTGATTCGGCGTAACGAAAGCGGTTATCATCTCCGGCATCACACGCAGACCGCTCCACTGGTCAAAGGCAAGCAGTTCAACGTCACGGCTGCACTCGCAAAGGCATTCTTCACCGCTGTACACACCTATGCTCATACTGCCCGCCAGCTTCTCGGTGAGCGAGTACAGATATTCCGGTAAGAGTCTTATCTTCACCGGGCTGATCTCCACCGACCCGCCTGCGGCAACTGCGGCGATACTGTACGTATACTCCTTTGCAAACCTCGGCTCGGATCTGATTTTCAGGGTAAGACCTTTCAGCAGCTCTTCGGATTCATTTCTGACCGTTACAGACCTTATCACAGGCACATAATTCTGCTGCATGGCAAAGTTTATTGACGAGTTTATTTCAGCGGAAACAACTACTTTATTATCCATACTCTTCCTCCTCCGGATACGATCACGGCGCTTATCATATTATGGTATAGTTTTAATTGTACCGCACATCACCAAAGCTGTCAAGGCAGCACGGCGCACCTCGCAGGGCAACCGCACGAAAACAATTGTAAATTTTGTTTATTTGCTCCAAAAGTTAAACGTCCTGCCTCTCGGCAGGGAGCAGTTTTATCCGTGCTGTCAGTAGGGGACGCCCTCT
>JAFTCS010000086.1 GCA_017454565.1 Clostridia bacterium | reverse complement strand
TGCAGGGCTCACCCCAGTTGCAGGCCGAAAAAAGAATATCCCTGCCGCAGCTGCGAAGCGCCATAGCCATACGCCTGTAAAGGTTTGCGCCGCTCGCAGCATCAGGCTTATAGCAGTAGTCATATTTAAGATAGTCAACGCCCCAATCAGCAAAGGTCTCTGCGTCAACAAACTCATGCTCAAAGCTTCCGGGATGGCCTGCACAGGTATGGGTCCCGGCACAGGAATACATTCCGAATTTGAGTCCCTTTGAATGGATGTAGTCTGCCAGAGCCTTCATTCCATTCGGAAACTTGTTCTTATCAGGAACGAGCCTGCCATTATTATCACGCTGTTTCTCGCTCCAGCAGTCATCTATTATAATATACTCGTAGCCCGCATCCTTCAGGCCGCTTTCAACAAAAAAGTCTGCGGTCGTCCTTATCAGCTCATCGCTTATGTTCCAGCCGAAGCTGTTCCAGGAGTTCCAGCCCATAGGCGGAACAGGTGCCAGTGGTTTGTTCATATTATTTCCTCGCTTTCATTTATTTGATCAGCTGCTGTCTGCTTATTCGCCTGAACTGTGCAGGGGAGAGCCCCTGATCGTTTTTGAATACAGTGCTGAAATACCCTGCCTCTAAAAAACCACAGGCAACTGCTATATCCATTATAGGCGTGTCTGTTTCAAGAAGCAGCTGTCTTGCTTCCCAGATTCGTCTTTTGCGGATGTATTTCTCAATAGACGTCCCCATTGTTTGCTTGAATATCCGGCCGAGATACTGGTGGGAAACACCGCTTAGCTCCACCAGTTCAGACACAGGCAGATCCCTTGAAAAGTTCGATTCGATATGAGCTAGTACAGGTGTGAGTATCTCATTTTTTATCTCGTTGCCCGGCATCTTCTCATCTATTATCATTCTGTGGATCTCAAGCAGCATATCATAGCAAAGACCGGAGCATCGGAAGATACCGTTTATCCTGTCAGCCCTTATAGATATGAGCATCTTCTCAAATATCCTGTTAAGCTCCTTGATACCTGGATCTTTCAGAACGATCGGTTTGTTCAGCCCTAGCTCTTCAAGCAGTGCTTCTATCCCGTTGCCGTCAAAGACCACCCACCTTACTTCCCACTTTTTCTCATAAGGGAAGTACTCATATACGAAATTTCGAGGCATCAGGTATATGTCCCCGGGCTCTATAAGAAACCTCTGATCTTCAAATTTCAGACACCCCGTGCCTTTAATACAGCACAGCACCTGATACCAGCAGGCATCAAGTCCTTTTTTAGTATAGCCCTGGTATTCAGTTCCGCCGATTCCACGCAGACAGACGGGAAGTCGTTCAGTTTTTTCAGAATACGGATAAATATTTATCTCGACAGGTGCAGACATCTATATCACCTCGGGTTTATTATACCCTATCAGTTTCAATTTGTCAACAACTAATTTTAAATATTGAAATCATGTAATCGTTACACCGCACGTAAATACGATAGTTTTAGATATCACATTAAAGATTTGAAACAAAGCGTTTCTCTATTTCAAATTGACAAACCTGCAAATATCTGCTAATCTTTTATAAAGGAAAAATGTATCGGCCTTTAAGGAGGTTACGTTATGAAGATCAAAAAGATAATGGCGTTTACTGCGGCTGTTTGCCTTATGCTTGGCTGCGGCGTTTCGGCCAGCGGAGAAGCGGGAAGCGCTAAAACCGTAAATATAACGATCGATACCGCTAAGGACAGAAAGGCTATCTCGCCCTATATCTATGGTGTAAATGCAGAGATAATGGAGCGTAATGTAAAGCCCGGATCCGTCCGTGCAGGCGGCAACCGCTACACTGCTTACAACTGGGAAAACAACGCTTCAAATGCTGGTTCCGACTGGAAGAATATGAGCGATAATTATTTTCAGCAGTCGGTAGATCAGAGCATAAAGGACACTCCCGGATGTGCGGCTATAAAGCTCAATGAGGTATGCAAGCAAAAGGATGCCTACTCATTGATGACTCTTCAGCTCGCAGGTTATGTTTCTGCTGATATGGACGGCGAGGTCTCAAAGGATCAGGCAGCACCCTCTGATCGCTGGAAAAAGGCAGAGCTCGTAAAGGGCAGTGACTTCACAACGCAGCCCGATGTTAATGATGACACTGTTTATATGGATGAGTTTGTCAACTATCTGGTCAAGACTCTCGGAAACTCGAAGAGCGGCGGCATAAACGGCTATTCGCTCGATAATGAGCCCGGTCTCTGGACACACACACATTCTCTTATCCATCCGAAGCAGACAAGCTGTGAGGAGATAGTTGATAAGTCTGTGACAATGGCGAAAGCCGTCAAGGAAATAGATCCCGGTGCTGATGTTTTCGGGCCTGCGCTTTTCGGCTATGGAGCATTTACAAACTTTGCAGGAGCAGGTGACTGGAACACCATCAGTCAGGACAACCCCGATTATAAATGGTTCATCGACTATTATCTCGATGAGATGAAAAAGGCTGAGGATGATTGCGGGACGAGGCTTCTCGATGTGCTTGATGTTCACTTCTACACCGAGGCAAAGGGCGCCTGCGGCGAGCGTTACTGCAATCACTTTAACGATCCTGACTGCGTTTATAACAAGCTGAACGCAACCCGAAGCCTCTGGGACGACACCTATACAGAGGACAGCTGGATAACCGACACCGGTGCAGAGTTTCTGCCTATCCTTCCGGCGCTGAAAGAATCAATAGATACCTATTATCCCGGAACAAAGATAGCTATCACAGAGTATGATTTCGGAGGGCCTTACGATGTCTGCGGAGCGATCGCCGAGGCTGACGCTCTTGGGATCTTTGCACAGAATGAAGTATACTGTGCAAACCTCTTCACAATGGACGCACAGTATCAGCTGGCAGCAATAAACCTTTACCGCAACTATGACGGGAATGGCTCTGCCTTCGGAGATACTCTCGTATCCTGTGTCAGTGACGATATAGAAACATCGACAGCTTATGCCGCAATAAACGGAGATAATGAAGACGTCATCACTCTTGTAGTAACAAACAAGGCATTCAGTGATAAGACCACCGCAAATATCGACCTTGGCAGCGAATACAAATATGCTCACCTTTACGGGATAAACAGCATGGCTGCCGACATATTTGATATGACGGATTCAAACTCTGCCGTAACTATTTCAGGGGATAAGATATCGCTAGAAATGGAACCGAGAACAGTTTCGCTGCTGGTTATCGCTAAGGATAAAGACGCCCTGACCAAATCTGCGGCTAATGATAGCAGCAGTTCAAAGGCTGAAGAAGAGAAATCCAAAGTAAGCAAGCTTGCATTGTTTGCAGGTATCGGCGGAGCAGCAGCTTTGTGCTTAGGCGGTGCGGCATACGGACTTAAAAAGAAAAAGAGAAGCTAAATAAAAAACGGGGCTGTTGCAGCACCGGATAAAAAAAGAGAGCTTCGCACACCAAAAAGGTAGTGCAAAGCTCTTCTTTTTGTGGTATAATATAATTGCAAAAACATTAAAACCAACGAAAGGATTGTACCACAAAAATGAGAAACTGTCAAGTCCGCTTAAGCATGAATTATGATGTGTACATTGAAGATCACGAACAGGTCAGGCTGCTCAACGAAGTGATGGCTGATTCATTTATTCGCTCCGCTGATACCGCAGCGCACTTTCAAAATTGATTATGCCGTTGATCCTGCGCACCTCAACAGTCTTCATATGTCAGTGTAAAGATATCTCCACGTATGATATAGAGATCGTTTGCATCATGTGCAGGATGCGCCAGATAATCCCCGATAGTTCCGTACATATAATTCTCCTGATCCCAGAGAGAATAGAGCTTTGTGAAATTATCCAGTTTCACAGCAAGGATCTCGCCGTTTGCAGATGCCTTGCACCCATGCAGATAGTCCACAAGCTGTTTCCCTGTCCGATTTTGACCGATCCTTGCTGTTGGGGGATAATAATAAGCGGACACATCAGGTGAGCCCTCACACGTGACATATTTTTTCTCGAATTTCTCACGCTTGATAGGGTAGACCTCTCCGATCAGACCGACCATCAGATAGATGTCCGGATCGGGCGACAAAGTGATATCGCCCTCCAGCATTCGGATATGTACATCTTCTCCGTCCGGAGAGAGTAATGCTGTTGGGATATAACCCAGAATAATATCTTTTTTCCGAAAGTGTTTTGCACCGGAAAAATCGGGATGATCCCTGCCTGCAAAAATGACATCGGGTTTTGTAAAGAAATCCCGTATGCGGTCTGCAATAAAATCCATGATCTCCTTTGGCAGCGAACTTTGATAGTCAATACAGCCGCCTGCTTTGTTGTCATGTCCGCCGCCTCCGCCGTATCCGTGGGTTATGAATGCAGCAAGATCAGGCGCTTTGACAGAATTGGTACAGGTGCGTACAGAGATCTTGTATCCGGTATGATACGGGCAGCAGACAACGCACTCTGAAACCATATCGACCTGGATAAGCGTATCGGAGATGATGCCGAGAAGATTCGGGTCGCAGCTGTCTGCAATGGTATAAGCGCTCTGCTGCTTCGGGAGAGAGGGGTCATCCGATATTGCAGATCTATCGGGATGAGGGGCATATCTGCAATCGCTTAGTGCCTTGCCGATGATGCTGAGTTCCTCCTCTGTCAGGTTGGTATTCACAAGCAGCCGGATAAGCGCCTGATTATAGTCTGCGGTATCACGAAGCTCACGGTCTATCGGCGAACTGATCTCTGAGAGTCCGACCGTGTCCATATATAATCCGTAATAGAGTGCTGTTGCGACGTCCTGATCCTCGTTGATGTCATAGCCTATTTCCTTGAACAGCTCATAGATAACAGTCGCACAGCTTCCGTAATTCTCCTTGATGACAGAATGCTTAGGAACAGCCTTTCCCTTCGGGATCCTGTGGTGGTCGATGACAATTACGTTTTCCGCTGCAAAACAGCCTACATTTCCTTCTCCGTGAAAGCAGTCGACCGTGATCAGAAGCTGAGGCAAAGCCCCGTTTTCATTTATACTTTTCACATGGCTGACCTGAATGCCTAACTTGTTGAGCATGATAAGCATATTGGGCTTGCTGATCTCACGTTCTCCGGCATAAACAAAGCGGGGCTTTTTTCCATTATTTTCGAGGTAGCGGCAAAGAGCAAATCCCGAAGCGATCGCATCGGCATCAGGATTGTGATGCGCCTGAATGACTATATCATCATAGCTTAGCAGAGCTTTCAGCAGCGGTTTGGATTTCATAAGATTCTATACTCCTTTTCAAATATAGTCAGATAGTCGATCACAGTTTATATCCTTCTGACCCGTAACCTCATTCTTTGCCCAATGCCGAAAGATAAGCCTTTGCATCTTCCAACAGCTGATGCGTAGTGTATATCGGGAACAGACCGATCTTATTACTGTTGAAGTCTCTGATATATACCATATCGCCTTCGGGCGGAGCGGCAGCAAAGCTGTCGATCAGATAGCGAACAGAAAAAGCTGATGTATCCAGTACCCATGCCCGGGATCTTTCCCATACGGCGCAGACCCGGCTCTTGTCAGGTGAGATCTTGGTCTCAAATAATGATGCAGAGGAACTGTCGCACGTAAAGATATTATTATTCATGTCGCTCGAAAATTCAAGGCGGCAGCTTCTTCCCGTAAAGCCTTCGGTATTCATCTCATAAAGGTTAGAGTCACGGCAAAGAACAGCAAATGTATCCTCGCTGAGTGCTGCGACCGAAACCGGTTCCTGACTTGTTCCGACAAGGGAAACGGTGCTTTTCAGACTGCCTGTATCTGCATCAAAGAGAGAAACGGTACGGTCGTTGAAAAATACGCCGACAGTGGAGCTGTTCTGCCAGAATATCCGCTGGATCTTACGCTTTACGGTAATTGATGTATCACAATCAAGTGTTATATCCTTATCTTCGGAAAAATCGTGAACGATCAGCTCTGTTCTTTCGTCCTCGTCATTGAATTGCGCATACATTGCAGCCTTGCATCCCGAAAAGGCATACATATTGTCTGACAATTCTTTGTCCGCACTGACTGAGCCTTCCTTTTTATAGCCCCACGTCTTTGCGTTTCCGTCAGAGGACACGTACACAATGTTCTTTTCGGCTTTATCCAGATAGAATGCACCGCCGCCCGATGGGATCAGCCCCACAGACAAGGACATAGACTCGGATGCTCCCTTTATTTCTTCAGCCTTTCCGTCACCGAGACTTATGCACATGGTTTTATCCTCAATGCTCTCGGGCGAAGTCACATTTACGATAAGCTGATCGTTGTCTGTAAATACAGCACTGTTTATCTTGTGGCTTTCAAGTGAAGTGATCTCTTTGCATTCTCCTGATGCTGAGTCATACAGGAACAGGTGATATGTGACTCCTGCATCGGTATTGTAGGCGCCGTCCGGATAGTATGCGGATACGACAGCGGCTTTTGTGCCGTCATTTGTTACTGCGATGACATCACGGTCATACATGAATTCGCCCGGGTCGATCTCTGTGAATCTTTCATTCTGCTTCGGATACTGGATATAGGCAGTATTAGAGAAATCCTCGGCAGTTACATATTTTCCACGACTGTAACTGCAAAGCGAAAAATTCGTATTGAAAGTCTGTAATCTGTATGCGCAGTTGTCTGAAACGTCTTGTGTTATATAGTTTTTGACAATGAGCAAATATTCCTCGCCGTTTTTCAGCGTGAACATCACGAAGCCTTTTGTGCTGAATGATACATCTGTTATCTCTCCGTCGATGGGTAGATTGTTTATCAGACTGCCTGTTTCATAATCTACAAATGAGATCGTGCAGTTCGTCGTCACAACAAGAATATCATGCTTAGACTCGATCTGATCGGCGGGCATGAGGAATGTCTGCCCGTTGCTCTGGTAGTTGATCGGAAGGGAAACACTCCATTTCTTTTCCGTTAAATCCTGATCAAAGCGACTTAGTTCAGTGGCCGTATCAAACGAAATGCTGCACGCAGCGAGCAGCGGATCGTTATTGCAAAAACGCAGATAGCAATCGTTCGTTCCTGACGCAGTGGCATAATTCACCTCGGTTTCACAAACGGCTTTCATAGCGTGTTTATCTATCTTATAAGCTTTGAGCATATTGTCATCTTTATAATTAATATAGATCACGCCGTCATGTATCGCTTTGATTTTAAAATCACGTGACAGACCGGATACGTTACTGTCGAATTCCATTTTCACGGTATCTTCTACCTTGCCTGTTTTGCAGTTGATCATCTCAAGATAGTAATCATCGCCCATGACTGATGTTTTGTCGATCAATTCTTTTTTTTCAAGATAGATACGCAGAATATAATTCTCATACACCATGACATCGTAGTAAGAAAATGCTTTCTCCGATTTCGGAACGCTCCATTTTACCTCACCCGTTGCACCGTCTATGCGCCATAAGTCCCTGTCGGAATTATATATGTATACATCACCGCCTGTGCCTGGTTCATCTTTGCCGACAGAGTGTACGAAGCATTTATAGATACGGTTGTAAACAGGGCTGGTCTCATATCTGATACTGCCCGGAGTACTCGTATTTGTAAATGATGTACCTGTCTTGTCGGTGTTGATATCGAAAATTGCTGTCAGCTTGCCTGAACTTCCGTCTTCCGATGCAAATTCATCCTCATCGGCAGATATTTTCCTTATCAGCTCGCCTGTTTCGGCATTCCAGAAGTAGACGCCAGTAGCATCTGTGGAAACTATCGACTTGCCGCCGCCCATGAAAGAAAGCTGTTCAACAGCACATTCGTGTTTTAAACACGTCCGTGGAGCAAGGTGCGTATGATCGAACATACCAAGCTCACGGGAAAGTGCATATTCAGCTTCTGGAAGGACCGGCTTGTGATCGTCTGTCGAGGGCAAAGCAGCAACTGCCTTTTCAATTGCAGGGATCAGATCGTTCTCTAAGAATAGGTTTTCGGATTCTACGGCAAGATGCCCGGAATTCTTAACGAGAAGCGCACTGTTCTTGTTCTCGATCTCGGCATTCTGTACCTTGATCTGATCATTCTGCTTCTGGATCTGCTTGTTCTTGCCGTTAATGGTCACGGCAGCCGCAATGCTGATAATAGAAATAAGAGAGAGAACACCCGACACTCCGCCTAATATCATATACCTTCTTGCAGCTTCCCGCCGCTTTTCACGCTGGAAGAGATCGTTGTAATCACATCCCAGCAAAGGTGCGGCAATACGAAGAGACTCAGTCTTTAGCTTTTTCATTGATTCTTTGAGACTGTCCGCAACGATATTTGCGGCAAGAGGCTCGACCTCTTCTCTGACAGTGACTTCCTCGCCATTTTCATTTGTGGTGGTCACTTCGGTATAGGTGAGCACATCAGGAAATGAATTCTCCGGGTCACCGTTTACCAGCAGCGTGATAATGTTGGTGTTTTTGTTATCGTGAAGCTCTCTGAAACGTGTGATTTCCTGCATACACCACTTAGACTCGGTGTATTGCGGTGAACAGATCACGATAAGATACTCTGATGATTCGATCGCATTTTTAATTATCTCGCTGAGATCACTGCTGGACTGTAATTCAGATACATCACGAAAGATACGCCAATTCTCCTTTTTTATACCCAGAGATTTTGGCGGCTTGTAAGTTTCGAGGATCTTTTGCAGCCTTTCGGCGGCATGCATATCAGGTTCAATATGGCGATAGCTGATAAAAGCTTTGTATTTATATTCCATTTTCTACTCCTTTAAGGATACTCCTGAATTCTTCTTGATCATTGTCGGCTTAATGACATTACGCACGCTACTTCATTCAAGACCGGCAACAAAAATACTTTGCTCGATAGTCATGCAGAACTTGTTTTTCGTTTTTAAGCCTATAAAGTCGGCTGTTTTCATTATACCACATATGATTTGTGAAATCAAGCGTTTCAGGAATTATCTTACATCCGGCTTCCCGTACAGCACCGCCATGTAAGCGGGTGCTAAAAGTCTCTCCGTTATTCTTGCGAAAACTGACGACTTAGAACTAAAAGATACAATTGTTTGGGCAAGATTTTCAAAAAAAGCGGAGCTGTTGCAGCCGGTATAGACGTTTCAAGCGAACGGAGCGATGTAAATACGCTGATACCATTTCTTGAAAAGCTTAACAGTCTTGAGTTGTTTGTGTTGAAAAACATTATCTGTTATGCGGGTTATGAGAGCGAGGAGAACTATCTTTATCTCAGATCACATAACATGACCTCATACATAAAACCCGTAAATTATGAGCAGAGCAAAAAGCGAAACTTCCGTACAAAATACGGCAGACCAGAGAATATGGAACACCACGAACTCGGCGATATATTCGTATGCAGGGCAGGAAGGATACTGTGGCGTATCGGTACAAAGCACGATAAAACGAAGACCGGATTCGTTTCGGAGAAAGCACTATACAGATGTGAAAGCTGCGAAGGTTGTCCCTACAAACAAAATTGTACAAAGGCAAAAGGAAACAAGACGCTGCCTATATCGCATAAGTTCAAAGAACTGAGAACAGAAAGCCTGGAAAATATAACGACCGAATTCGGAAGACAGCTCAGAATGAACCGAAGCATACAGGCTGAAGGCGTATTCGGAGTGCTGAAACAGGATCATAGCTTCAGAAGATTCCTTTGCAGGGGCAAAAATAACATCAGAACC
>JAFTCS010000085.1 GCA_017454565.1 Clostridia bacterium | reverse complement strand
GTGTGCGCGAGTTTGAGCAGATGGAGCTGGAGTTCTTCTGCAAGCCCGGCACCGACCTTGAGTGGTTCAACTACTGGAGAAGCTTCTGCCGCGACTGGCTCTACTCCCTCAATATCAGGGAGGAGAACCTCAGACTCCGCGACCACGACCCTGAGGAGCTTTGCTTCTACTCAAAGGCTACCACCGACTTTGAATATCTCTTCCCGTTCGGCTGGGGCGAACTGTGGGGCGTTGCCGACAGAACCGACTACGACCTTACCCAGCACATCAACACAAGCGGCAAGGCGCTTGAATACTTCGATCCTCAGACAAACGAGAAGTACGTTCCATCCGTTATCGAGCCGTCTCTTGGTGTTGAGCGTCTGTTCCTTGCCATCATGGTCGAGGCTTATGATGAGGAGCAGCTTGACGAGAAGGACACCCGCGTTGTTCTGCATCTCCATCCGGCTCTTGCTCCGTTCAAGGCTGCCGTACTGCCTCTTTCAAAGAAGCTTTCCGAAAAGGCTGACGAGGTATACACCATGCTTTCCAAAAACTTCATGGTTGACTTTGACGACGCAGGCTCTATCGGTAAGCGTTACCGCCGTCAGGATGAGATCGGTACGCCTTTCTGCATCACTTATGACTTTGACAGTGTTGATGACGGCTGTGTGACAGTGCGCGACCGCGATACCATGCAGCAGGAGCGCGTTGCCATTGATAAGCTGACCGATTACATCAACGAGAAGATCAGATTCTGATTTTTCCCGAAAGACACTATACTATGGCAACACCGCACAAAGAGCGCCTTACGGCTTAGCGCCGGCAGGCTGCCGGTCCCCTGTTCGTTTTGGTAACTCAGTAAAATTATTGGCTGTAAAAGTGTTTTCAAAACTGAATTGGGTGCGGAGGCTCTCCGAAGGCAAGCTGCCGGTCCCGACCCGTTTTGCAAACTATAGTAGACGACAAAAATATTCTTACTTAGAGTGATGTCCGAAGGGGTGTGGGGGCGACCGGAAAGCCCCCACAATCAGCTGATGATTTATCAAAGTATAAATAATAATGTCGTTTACTATAATGTAATACCGGAATGGTATTCGTTTACAAAACAAATACGGCTGCGCATCTGCGGCACTATCTTTGTGCGGTATTGTCATAGACTTTCTCGGAAACCTCCGAAGCACCATCTTTCTTGTCTCTTTTGCGCCGGACATTGTTTCTCTCACTTGCGGTACACAGAGTACAGCGACGTTCGGGACACAATGTCCGGCACAAAATATCCTGCGAAATCCGGCACTTCTCCGGCTTTTTACATTTTATTAACAAATACTATGCCGAATTGTGATATGATTAAATAAAAATTTCACAGGATCGGAGGAATGACGTATGAAAAAAAAGGTATTGGCATCGCTTTTAGCGGCAGTAGTGCTGACGGGTGCAGGCTGCTCTTCACAGAGCAAAAACAGTCAGCCTGATAATTCGGACTCTTCAGGTGCGGCAGCTTCAGACAGCGTTTCGGAAGATAAAGACAAAACAAAATCAACAGTGCAGTCTGACGAGAGCAATGTTGAAGCTCCTGTACCGGCGCCGGTGGTGGAAATCGAAGCTCCCACAGGTACGTTAATGGGTGAGGACGTCTTTCCTTATGCCGACGAGTGGAAACTTCCGCGTAAATACACATACATTATTTCTAAGGACGGAGACATAAACAAAAATATGGTAACCGCTGGAGGATATGTGACTGTCAACGGTAAAACAAACGGTCAAACGGCAATGACTGAATGTTCCTATGTGTTTGACGGCCAAACGGTCTATGATTTTCTGCCGTACAGCTATTATCTGAAAATAGAAGCAGCAAAGCCTGATATGCGAAAGATAACGGCGCATGAGCTCGCGGAAATAATGGCGTCATTTGATTTCAGCGATGACAAGCTGAAAATAGTTGCCGAGGATGATTTTGTCTGGGATGAGGATAAAGCATATAATTCTATTGCCGACAGCGAACGTGCTGATAAGATATATGAGGCAGTACAGAATATACAGTATTTTCCGGATGGTATTTTTGACGGAACGCACATGAATATTATAGTTCCCGGTTACCTTGTGCCTACATATTATTACTGGTCTGACAGCAACGATATCAGCAAAAGGCACGTTGAACTGCAAGTGAACTACAATACCATGACCATGATGAGGGCCGTTTTTGATGAATACGGCGACCGGGATTCGATAGAGTGCCTTTACAGCTATCCCTATGAGCTTGAAAAGGCCGCCCGTGAAAAATACGGTTTCTCAGAGGAGCGTGAAGCCCACAGGATGCCGAACCCGTACCAAAAGACGGTTTACACAACTCCCGAATCACCGCAGACAGATAAAAAGCTTGTCGGCAAAGAAGTGGTAAAATCAGAATACGGCATGGATAATACAAAATACAGGTACAATTATATTACAGAGCTTGAAAAAAAGGCGTCTGAACTGGGGTTTGGCGAGGGTAAGTTTGAATATCAGGAGCAGCTGGCTTCAGGAAAAGCTTACCCGAATATGAGGAAGATTACCGCCGATGAGATAGTGAAGCTGTTTGATAATATAAAGATCTATGAAAACTTTGATTACACCGACATTTCAATCTGCGAACAGGTTTTTAATGAGGTCATAGACGAGATCAAAAAAATACAGTATTATCCGGACGCTTATTTTCCGGAATACCATGATTCTGTATATCTCTACTGGCCGTATGCAGATACCCTTGAAGAAAGAAGGGAAGAGATTCAGATATTCCTTTCGGAAGGTCTTGTCCGGCTGGCAACTTATGATGAAAACGGCAGGAGAACAGATCTGAAGGATCTTTACGACCTACAGAAGAAGGCGCAGGAAGCGGACGCTAATGGTACAAGGGAAGAGTATCCTGTAAAGACCAAAATAACCGAAGAGGAAATCCGGCAGATATTTGAAAAAGCCGCCGCGGATATTCCGCCTGAGGATTTTGACAGTGAAAAGTATTTGATCTACAATGATCCGGATGTGTGTCTTGAGTGGATGGAGCCATACATTAAGGAGATAGAAAAGATACAGAAGTATCCTGACAGCTATAATGCTGAACAGCACACTTATATCTATTATCCGGATGCGGACAACGTAAAAGACAGGCGTGTTCAGATAGAGGTAATTGCAGGTAAAGCATGGGTCATCCTCAGAAAGTACCGTAACGACGGCACTGAGAAGGAATACGAAAACATTTTTCATTTGTCGGAATATCTGATAAAAAAGAAATCAGACAATAATACTTATGCCGTACAGTAGTCAGAGTGATAGTTTGCAATGAAATAATACGTCCCCGGAGTGAAAAATTCTCCGGGGATAATTTGTTTTCATTAAAGTCTGATATTTTCAAAATTTTCTTTCAAAAAATGTTTCATTAACGGTACGGGATATGTTATAATATAAGGGTATAAACCGTGAAAGCCCGATACTATTATTCGATAATGCAGTGGATAAAGACGGGTGCAGGGACTGCGTCCCTGCCGGGGGTTCCAAGGGGGTGCGGGTGTCCGGTGGACACCTCTGCCAAAGGCAGAAGCACCGACCGAGCCGGCAGGCGAGACCCGAGCAGCCCCTTGGTGGGGTGTCGGGGCAAAACCCTGACATATCTGCCGTTAAAAGTGATAGTAGTATAAGCCGGTTTTCAGGTAAAATTATCCGAAAGGTCTGGTGAAACAATGAAATATGACGCACAGGATTGTAAGCTGGTTTTCGCGCAGAAGCTTACGCCTACAATATATGATTTCAGACTGCAGAACAGCGCTCTGGCGGCAATAACGAAGCCGGGTCAGTTCGTTCAGGTCCTCGTTCCAGGAAAGACCCTCAGAAGGCCTGTCTCTGTCTGCGATGTGCAGGACGATACCATACGCCTTGTTTTTGAGGTGCGCGGCGAGGGTACGGCCATTATGGCTGAAACAAAGGTGGGCGAGAGTATAAATATTATTGCTCCTCTTGGAAAGGGCTTCATTCTTGACCCCGGAAAAAAGACTGCCTTTATCGGCGGAGGAATAGGTGTGCCCCCCATGCTTTACAGCGCAAAAAAGTGCGGGAGCAACGCGGTGGTCATCAACGGTTTCCGCAATAAGGACGCCGTTATACTTTCAGAGGACTTTGAAAAGGCAGGATGCAGACTGATAGTTACAACAGATGACGGAAGTTTCGGCATACACGGCTTTGTGACACAGCCTCTTGCGGAGATAATAGACGAGGTTGAGATGATCTGTGCCTGCGGTCCCACTCCTATGTTAAGAAATATTGCAAAAATGGCCGCCGAAAAGGGTGTTCCCTGTCAGGTGTCACTTGAACAGCGTATGGCATGCGGCGTAGGAGCATGTCTTGGCTGCGCCGTTGCGGTAAAAACGGAGGACGGCTCCACATGCTATAAGCACGTCTGCAAGGACGGCCCGGTATTCAACAGTGAGGAGGTTGCTTGGTAATGGCTGATCTGAGTGTAAATATCGCCGGTGTGCATTTCAAAAACCCGATAATCGCGGCTTCAGGCACAATCGGTTTCGGACATGAATACAGTGAGTTTTATCCTCTGTCGGTTTTCGGCGGAATTTCCTGCAAGGGTACGACACTTAAAGAAAGACCCGGCAACCCGCCGCCGAGAATCGCCGAAACTCCTATGGGCATGCTCAACGCTGTCGGACTGCAGAATCCCGGAGTGGAGCATTTTATAAAAGAAGATCTGCCTTGGCTGAAACAGCAGGATACGGTCGCAATTGCAAACGTGGCAGGCAGCACCCGTGAGGACTACTGCCGCATGGCGGAGATACTTTCCGAAACCGATATTGATATGATCGAGCTGAATATTTCCTGCCCGAACGTCAAGGAGGGCGGCGTACAGTTCGGTACATCCTGCGAGAGCGTTGCAGCCATTACAAAGGCTGTCAGAGCTTACTGCAAAAAGCCGCTTATCATCAAGCTTTCACCCAACGTTTCGGATATCGCCTCTATTGCAAAGGCTGCCGAAAGTGAGGGTGCGGACGCTGTTTCACTTATAAACACTCTCACCGGAATGAGAATAGACATAAACACACGCAGACCGATCATCACAAACATAACCGGAGGCATGTCGGGGCCTGCTGTATTCCCGGTGGCAGTGCGCATGGTCTGGCAGGTGAAGAACGCCGTGAGTATACCGGTCATAGGCATGGGCGGTGTGACTACATGGAAGGATGCGGTTGAGATAATGATGGCAGGAGCCGATGCTGTACAGATAGGTACGGCACTGTTTACCGATCCCTATTCTCCCGTAAAAATTGCCGAGGGACTCAACAGCTACCTTGACGCACACGGCATGAAGTCAGTAACGGAGCTGACACACACGGTCATTACAGGATGACCTGATAAATCCCCGGAAAGGAAAGAAAAAATGACAAAGCTTATTATTGTGAGGCACTGTCAGGCAGAGGGAAATCTGAAACGATTTTTTCAGGGCACGATAGATTCTGACATAACTGACGAGGGTGCCGGTCAGATAGCAAGAACGGCTGAACTTCTCAGCACAGAACCGATAGACGTGATATATTCCAGTCCGAAGATAAGGGCTGTGAAAACTGCCGAGGGTATAAACCTTTACCATGAGGTCGAGCTGTGTACAGACCCTGAGCTGGTCGAGATAGATGCCGGCGAATGGGAGGGTGTGCTGCTCTCGGATATCGAAAGGCTTTATCCTGAGCAGTACGGCAACTGGAGGGAGCATCCCGAAATATTTCAGGCTCCCGGAGGAGAGAGCATGAAGCAGGTCTATGACAGGGTGAAAAGAGCCATACTGCGCATAGCCGATGAGAACCGCGGCAAAACCGTATGCGTTGTCTCCCATGGGTGCGCAATAAAGAATATCATGTGCTTCCTGCATGGCTGGGAGGTAGATAATATCAAAGAGGTGCCCATAGGAAAGAATACCTCGGTGAATGTGGTGACGTTTGATGATGATCTTCATCCGACCATTGTAATGGAAAATTATGAGGATCATCTGCAGAATGCCGAAAGCTGGAGCTTCTGAGGGGGCGCTTCATAGTATGATAATTATATCTGTAGACTACGGCAGGGTGCGCACAGGAGTGGCTGTATGTGACAGGGACGAGATAATAGCCTCGCCTGTGGCTGTTATAAAGGAGATACGTCAGGATGTCTTAGCGGAGAAGATAGCAGCTTTGTGCCTTGAACGCCGCGCAGAAAGTATTGTTTTGGGTCTGCCGCGCAATATGGACGGAACCGAGGGAGAGAGTGCCCTGAATGTGAGGGCGTTTTCGGAAATACTCAAAGAAAAGACAGGTCTGCCCGTGACGCTGCAGGATGAAAGGTGCACCACCGTGACGGCACACGGATATCTTAACGAGACAAATACAAGAGGGAAAAAACGCAAGGCTGTGGTAGACAGCGTTGCAGCGGTCATAATACTTGAAGACTATCTGAGGTACAGGAGGAATGGCTTATGAGTGTTCTTCCGAGCCAGAAGCTGACGATCGGCGAGCTGTTCGTCTCTATGGCTGTGGGACTTATCTTTTATCTTCTGCCCGGTGATCTCCGGAATCAGGTGAGCACCATGGGCATATCTGAGATTGCAGTGCTTGTTACGGTATTGGTTATATGCGTTGTGTTCTTTTTCATAATAAAGCGCTATGAGGCCATGGGCGCGGCACTGCTGACCAATTCGATCATAATAACGTTTGCTTTCGGATTTTCTATACTCAACGGGGTATTATCCAAGGGCAGCGAGTTCTGGCCGGGCTTTACGGTGTACCAGCTTACTACCATGTTCATTGTATGGATAGTGCCGTTCCTGTTTACGGTCATCGTGCGGCTTTCAATAACCGATCACCGCGATACCGATGACAGCCGCGCAGGTTTTGCAAGGTTCCTTTCGCTCAGCCTGCGGGCGCTTATGCTCATTTACCTGCTGGTCATTGTCTTTGTGGAGATCATCCCAAAGGCGCCGGACATGGTGAACAACAGGAGCATCCTTTACATACCGTTTTCGCGCATACAGGAGTGCATAGAGAACGCTTCCGAGTGGGGCATACGCTATATGCTATGGAACGGACTGATAATGATGCCGCTGAGCTTCAGCCTTTTAGTTGTGAACAACCGTATCCGCTGGTGGCATGCACTGTTTATCTCTGCTGCGGCTGGACTGACGATAGAAATATTCCAGTTCGCGCTGAACACCGAGACCGTATATGTTGACGATCTTTTCCTTTACATTGCAGGCGGTCTGATAGGTGTGATAATTAAATCGCTGATCGACCGCATACGCTATAAGATCACAAAGGGTAAGGAACGCCACATGCTTTGTCTGGATTTCACCCCTGTAAGCGGTCAGCGCGAGGTTGTTGAAGTCTATGAGGAGGAACAGCTTTCAGACGAGGAGCTTATACTTGACGATTTTGACGAGGAAATCGACAAGACCCTTGAGGATAACAAGCCTGTTTCCTTTACCGGCACCGATGAAATATAGTAAATGCAATCATAAGTCCGGCATGAGCCGTCGCAAAGTACTGCGGCGGCTTTCTTCTTTCTGAAAGTTTAAATAAGGATAAATTTTAAAAGGTGAATAAACCTGCCAAAGAAAATTTTAACTTTTAACTTTTCAATTTTAACTTTTACCTGAATCCGTGAAACTCAAATAGCAAAAATATCTGAAATCAGGAAAAACAGAGCTTTGCGATCAAAAGTTTGATACTTTGATCATCACCCAATGGGTGCGTTCTGCCCGCCTGCTCGGCGGGGTGTAAATTTGCCTGAACCAAAAGCAGGGGACGCCCTTGCAGGGCTTCCCCTCTT
>JAFTCS010000084.1 GCA_017454565.1 Clostridia bacterium | reverse complement strand
TTATCAAAGTATAAATAATAATGTCGTTTACTATAGTATCAGAAATTAGAACCGCCAAGCCCCCAGTATTCAACTTCCTCGTATTTGACGTATATCCGTCCGGCGGGTACGCCAAGCACCCGTGAGATTATTTCAGTAAGCTTTGCGGTGAGTGCGTTATATGCCGACGCGGACGCTCTGCCGTAGAGCTTCACCTCAGCAATGGCAGCAGCATCGTCACTGCCCTTGAACCACAGACTGCCGCTCTCAAAGCTCAGCATGAGCCATGTCTCGCTTTTGCCTATAAGAGATACCGCCTTGCCGAATTCGGTTTTAAGAGCGTCCTCCTGCTCTTTGGAAATGCTTACGTTTGTTTTTGTGTCAATGAATGGCATTTTTATCACCTCAGAAAAAATTTATACGGAGAGCCGGTCGATGTTCCTGACCGCTCTGGTACAGCACAGCAGATAGCTCACGGCAGTGAGCACCATAAGCAAAACAAGAAGTATTATGATCAGCATAAGCGAACCTATGGGTGTAAATTTAAACGCAAGATATGCACCCGCACAGATCACACCCTCCATGAGTATCGCCGCAGCCATGTTGAAGAAAATGTTGTAATTGCCTCTCAGGGCGTTCAGCTCACTGTCCCAGACAAGCTTGGGGTTAACGGAATCCATGAATATTCCGAAATATGAGGCAAATATTACAGACAGCAGACTGATGACACAGCACAGCAGCACAAGCTTAACACCTAAATTGAGGTAAATTCCTGCGGCAATGACAAATATCAGCATGCCTGCACCGCTGATTATGATGCTGACTATGGCTTTTATGTTTATCTGCGCCATATATGACAGCGGAATGTACTTCATAAAGGCAAAGTGCTTTCCCTCTCGGGTCAGTGCGGAAGATGCTATACAGTTGCAGGCAGTCACCAGCACAGACATAGCCGAGACTCCCAGCACAAAGATAAGTACCGTTTCCTCATTGCCGTTGTGAATATCGTTGATAAACGATTCAAGAAAGTTTGTCTTGCCCTGCAGAACATAAATGAGATACAAAAACAACGGCCATATAAGGTTAATAAGCACACAGTTCATAAAATATGCAGGTGTGCGGAAAAGAATGCGGAATTCCTTTTTAAGATAGGTTATGCTCGGCCGATGCTCCTTGATGGATGAAAGCGATTTACTGAGCGGCTTGTGCTTTGAAGAGGAGCTTCTGCTCACGTCTGCGGCAGTAGGAAGATATACCAGCTCGGCAATAAGCAGGAAGAGTCCGACTGCCGCTGCGTTAATTCCGATATAGAAAAGCAGATTGACGGCAGTATTGTTCACGGTGGCAAGCATTATGAAATGAACGTGAGGGAATATGATATTCAGTGTGTTCAGCAAAGCGTTTCCCGGGTCTGAGAGAACAGCAACCAAATTATCGGGGTCAAGTCCTCCGCTGGCGGATACAATAATTATCATCAGCAGAATAAACGCAAAGGTAAGAAAACCTGTAAGCTTGTTCACTGTATCCTTGTTTTTGATAAAACCTGTGATAAGCATGACAAGCATACATATAACCGCGCAGTAGGCCAGCGGAACGATCGGCAGGGTAAGCATGGCGAACAGCGCTATTATCCATGAATAGAACGGCAGGCCTGCGGCAATGATGTACCCCGCAAAAACTGCGATTATAAGAATAAACTCCATTATGCTCTCGCTTATGAGAGCAGCGGTGAATTTAGAGGCGATTATCTGGAACGGCTTCAGCGGCAGCGGCAGGAGATTTTCCATATCTCCCGAAAAGTAGAACACACTGAAGATCACGTTCAGACCGAAGATGAACGAAAACACCGACACTATCTGCAAAAACAGCTCGGCAGCATTTGCTCCTGCGCCGGTGGGCAGCAGCTTTGAAGTAAGCGAGTATATAATGACGCCCACGAAAAATGCCATCGGCAGCATTATCCCGAATACGGCAAATATCGCCATTACATAATAAAAGACCTTTTTGCGCTTCTTTTCCTCGTTGGTGGGCTCGACTGAGGCAATAAGTGCTTTTACAAGCTTAAAAAATATACTCATTTTTCCGTCAGCTCCAAAAAAATCTCTTCAAGTGAGCTGTTCCTGCTCTTGGCTTCCAGCTCCTCCATTTTTCCGTCGTACAGAATATGCCCTTTTTTGATGATAATTACCTTATCGCAGAGCTTTTCGGCGACCTCCAACACATGAGTCGAGAAGAAAACGGTATTTCCGGCTTTAGCATGATCCCTCATCATCTGTTTCAGCTCAAACGCCGATTTCGGGTCAAGACCGACCATAGGCTCATCGAGTATCCACACAGGCGGGTCGTGCATAAGTGCGGCCACCACCATTATCTTCTGGCGCATGCCGTGAGAATAGCTCATCATAGGCGAGGAAAGCGCGTCAGTCAGTTCAAAGCGCTCGGCAAATTCGCTGATGCGTTCGCGCCTCTTGTCGGCCGGCACATGATAGATGTCTCCGATCAGATCAAGAAATTCGTTCCCTTTAAGTCTAAGGAACATGTCGGGACTGTCTGCAATGTATCCGATGGATTCCTTGGCCTTTATGGGGTCTTTGCGCACATTGAAACCGTTGACGATTATCTTGCCCACGTCTGCCCTGATTATGCCGGTAATGAGCTTCATGGTCGTGGTCTTTCCCGAACCGTTCGGGCCGATAAATCCAACGATATCGCCGCCCTTTATCTCAAAGCTGATATCGTCAAGTGCTCTTACGGACTTGTTATAGGTTTTTGTTACGTTTTCAAGCTTTATCAAGATCAACACCCTCTTTCTTGGTATAATTTTAACATATTATTTAACTGTTTACAAGATAATTTATCAATATTGTTTTATAAGAATAAATTATTTAATATCAATTTATTTAGAAATAGTCTGATTTTCCGTTTTCAGAGCATAAGCACTTTACAAAACATGAATTTGCTGTATAATAGTATAAGTAAAGGTATAATGGTATGAATATCAGACTTCCTCGGGAACTGGAGAAATGCCGGACAATGTGTCCCGAAAGCCGCTTTGCTTTGTGTACTGCAAGTGAGAGACAAGCAGTACGGCGCAAAAAAAGACAATAAGGATGGTGCTTCGGAAGTTTCCAAGGAAGTCTGTTAAAGGAACAGGAAGAAAATATCAAAAGGAGAGCAACAAATGAAAAAACGCGGCTTTATAATAACAGAAACGATTTTTTCACTGGTACTGGCAGCTTCGGTCACAGCGGTGGCTGTTTTAGCAGTAGATCTGAATACCAACCAGTTTCAGCTTGACCGGTTCAACCCGTTCAGGCAGGAAAGCTCCGTTGTTGAGGATGATGAGATCGTCCCCGATAAGAAGAACGAACAGCAAAGTACGGAAGAAAAGTCTGTAAGCAAAACTGAGCAAAATGAAAGCTCCAAGGAAGAAGAGCCAAAAGAAAGCTCTGCCGAGCCTTCAGAAGAAGAGTCCGACAAGGAAAAAAGCGGCGCTGATGAAAGCTCCGCCGAAAGCAGCAAGGAAAGCTCGTCTGACAGTAAAGAAAATGAGATAAAGCTCAGAGCCGAACCTGAAAAGCTTGAATCTCAGCCAAAGGAGCTTGCCGACCAGATGGCGGCCTACAGCTTTGACATAGACACCCAGCTTTTAGGCGACAGACTTATCATGCTGGATACCGTCAATTCCGGCTCAAAGGACAAGGCAATACTGTACTGCTTCCAGAAATCCGAAAACGGTATGTGGTGGAACATAATAGGTGACGGGCAGCCCGTTACAACCGAAGCCTACATCGGAGAAAACGGCTCGGGCTTCATGCCGGAAAGGGATTCAAAAGTTACTCCCGGAGGAATTTTCTACGCGGGCACCGGTTTCTACATCAGCGACAAACCAGACACGACCTATGATATGTTCCAGATAACCGAAAATACCTACTGGGTGACCGACCCCGATTCACAGTATTACAACCAGAAGGTGGAGGGCACCGAAAACAAGGACTGGACCAAGGCCGACCACATGATAACCTCAGAAAAGCCATACAAGTATGGTCTTGTCGTAAACTACAATACCTTTGAGCCTGACAGCAGTCTTGCTTCGGCGATATTCATCCACTGCGGCAACGCACCCACAGAGGGCAGCATTGCGGTGCCGGAAAACGTAATGAAAACCATCCTTGAATGGTGCAACGACAAAAGCACTGTAAATATTTTTGTAAATATCTGATGTAATACTATAGCAATCCAACTTAATACGTGCATTAAATGCCGGATCGCTGATCTCGCCTATTGAATCGGTCGATGCTTCTGCGTTAGAGCCTGTTTAGTATCTGAAATGTACGGATTTTTGAGCATATTTTTTCTCGATAACAAGAGACTTCCTCGGAAACTTCCGAAGCACCATCTTTCTTGTCTCTTTTGCGCCGTACTGCGTGTCTCTCACTTGCAGTACACAAAGTACAGCAGCGTTCGAGACACATTGTCCGGCACAAAATATCCTGCGAAATCCGGCACTTCTCCAGTTTCCGAGGAAGTCTAAGGAAAAAGGACGCAGGCATACTGACGTATGGCAAGTTCTTTTGACGCAGTTAGCGAAAAAAATTGCCAAAAAGCCGCACGTTGCTAAGATGCTAAACAGGCTCTTACATCGGTTTTCACCGGACAACTCCACACTCCACCATCCGCACTCCACCCTACGCAGTGCTATTATTATTTTGGATTGCTATAATACCCAAATGCCGTGTCTTGTATAAGTCACGGCATAAATTATGGAGGCAGTATGAATGAATTTCTCAGAATAATAATGTACATAATGACTGTTCTTGGCGTTCTTATGACAGTTGCCTTTTTTATAAGCGAGATCAGGCTTTCAGAAAACCGGTTCCGCTGGCACTATTACCTGCCGTCGGCGGCACTGAATATAATAACAGGTCTGTCAATACCGCATCTGTTTATTCTCTGGCTGTATATGCTGTCAGAGGGCAACATGGTTATGACGGCGCTTATCCCGCTGCTGCTTCTGCTTGTCGTGGCAGGCTGCAATTTTTCTTTCTATTTTGTGTTTTTCCGGCGCGAGGATTTCAGCGCCCCATTCTACTGGAGCCTTTCACTGACATCCCTTATAGTAATATCCTACTGGACAGACAAGCTCCTACTTCTCATACGCTGACTATCGGTTTCCCTTTTGATGCCCTTTAAGGGTATCGGAGGGGAACTTTTTGTTTTTGGAAAGATATTGGCTCCGGCAGAATAAGAAATCGTAGATAATAGATAAAATTTCATTGACAATCATGTGCACATGAGATATAATTTATTTATGCTTTATAAAAAATATTGTATTTTTTGCTTAAGGCTTTACGATATCATAATTAAGGAGGAAAACAACCCTATGAAACAGTATCCCGCAAAAAGCATTTTCAACATTGCACTGGCAGGCCACAGCGGATCGGGCAAGACTTCTCTTGCAGAGGCAATGCTCAATCTCGGAGGCAACTCCGAAAGACTCGGCAAGGTAAGTGACGGAAATACCGTTATGGACTTCGATCCCGAAGAGATCAAGCGTAAGACTTCCGTTCAGACAGGCGTAGCTCCCGTTGAGTGGAAGGGTAAGAAGATCAATATCATAGACGCCCCCGGACTCTTTGACTTTGAGGGTGGACTTTATGAGGCTGTCAGAGCTGCCGATACGGTACTGATAACTGTTTCGGGCAAGGACGGAGTATGTGT
This sequence comes from Clostridia bacterium, assembly GCA_017454565.1. Lineage (GTDB taxonomy): Bacteria > Bacillota > Clostridia > Oscillospirales > Acutalibacteraceae > UBA1213. The sequence goes on along the minus strand of JAFTCS010000084.1, from coordinate 942 downwards.
AGGCACAGAAAAGGCTGTAAAGGCTGCCGACAAGAGATCCCTTACAAAGGTGTTCTTCGTTAACGGTCTTTGCGATGAGAGCGCAAGGTTCTACCGCGTTTTTGAGAACCTGAAGGCTTCCTTCGGTCCTTCTGTCTGCCCTGTTGTTGTTCCTTATATAGTAAACGGTCAGGCTGACTGCTACGTTAACCTGCTGGAATACAAGGCATACAAGTATGTAGACGGCAAGATCACTGTTGTGCCTATTCCCGACATGGGCGACAGACTTGAGGGGCTGAGAACGGCTATAAACGAAGCCGTTGCCGAAACAAGCGATGAAATGTTTGAAAAGTACTTCTCCGGCGAGGAATTTACTCCCGAAGAGATCATAGTAGGCGTCAGCAAGGGCGTAAAGAACGGCACCATCAGCCCTGTATTCTGCGGCGACGCTCTGCTCACCTACGGCGTAGAGCAGCTCCTGAACGGTCTTATCTGGCTGGCTCCCTCAGCTGAGGACAAGAGCAGTGAAATTGCCCTTGATACAGTGGGCAGCCCTGTTGAGCTGAATGTAAACGACAGCGCTATGACAGCCGCTATCGTATTCAAGACCATAGCTGACCCCTTTGTCGGCAAGCTTTCATATTTCAAGGTCATTTCGGGCAAGGTATCCGCCGACGCTCCCCTTGTAAACATGAGAACAGGCAACAACGAGAGAATTTCCAAGGTAATGACCATAAGAGGAAAGAAGCTTGAGGATGCTCCGTACATCGGCGCAGGCGATATAGGCGCGGTGGCCAAGCTCTCCTCTACCAATACAGGCGACACACTTTGCGCTCCCGCAAGAAAGGTAGTTCTTGACGGCATAGATTATCCCACACCCTCACTGACAATGGCTATTGCTCCCAAGACAAAGGGCGATGAGGAAAAGGTCGCACTGGGAATTGCAAAGCTTTGCGAAGAAGA
>JAFTCS010000083.1 GCA_017454565.1 Clostridia bacterium | reverse complement strand
GTTCATTACAGCCGGCATGGGCGGCGGTACAGGCACAGGTGCGGCTCCTGTAGTTGCTCAGGTTGCTAAGGACATGGGCATCCTTACAGTAGGTATCGTTACCACGCCTTTCCTTTTCGAGGGCAAGCGCAGGATGGATCAGGCTCAGATCGGTATCCAGAAGCTGCAGCAGCATGTTGACTCGCTTATCGTTATCCCCAACGAAAGACTTAAAAATATCAGCGAAGAGAGAATTACTCTCCAGAACGCATTCTTTGCAGCAGACGACGTTCTCCGTCAGGGCGTTCAGAGCATTACAGACCTTATCGTTATCCCTGGTCTTGTAAACCTTGACTTCGCAGACGTTACCTCCGTAATGAAGGATGCCGGCTATGCTCTTATGGGCGTTGGTCTTGCTTCCGGTAAGGACAAGGCAAAGGTCGCAGCTCAGAATGCTATTTCCAGTCCTCTTCTCGGCACATCCATTCAGGGTGCCAAGGGACTTATCGTAAATATCAAGGCTTCTCCGGATATCGGACTGGATGAGATCCAGGATGCTTCCACTATGATCTCCGAGCAGGCAGACGAAGACGCAGTTATAATCTGGGGTGCTGCCCTTGATGAAGAGATGGAGGATACCATCAGCGTTATCGTTATCGCTACAGGTTTCCCCACCACTGATGCCTATGGCTCAGTTCTTCCGCCTATAATGCCTGTTGTTAAGAAGGAGGAGAAGAAATCCCCTTTTCAGTTCGGCTCCCAGGTAGCTTCAAGGCCTGAACCCGTTCGCTTCGGTTCAGCTCCCAGACACCAGGATAAGCCCGTTTCAAGGAATTCCCAGCCCATGTATCAGCAGCCCTCATACGGCAGACCCGGCGCACCTGTAGATAACAGTCCCTCTGCGCCTGTATATCCCAATGCAGCTACAAAGCCCGGCATGGCTCAGAATCCCGCTCAGCCTATGCATCCCCAGAGCAGCGATTCCGATGATTCATACATGGACATCATGAAGATCTTCACCAACAATACCAATAAGTGATTCTGTTCCATAAGCCTGCCGTACCAACGACAGGCTTTTTTGGTGCCAGCGCCAGCGTGACGCTGGACCCCTGTTCGGGGGGGTCGCTCCGCTGTGCTACGCTCTGAGTATGAACCGAAGCTTAGCCGCTCGCGCACAGAAAGAAGTATCAGCCGCGATCGGTTTAGTATTGGTCAGAATAAACTATTAACGCGAACTGGGGAGCGGCAGCTTGCCGCCGCGAACAGGGATGCGGCAGCTTGCCGCCGCACAGAAAGAGGTATCAGCCGCGATCGGTTTAGTATTGGTCAGAGTAAACTATTAACGCGAACAGGGGAGCGGCAGCTTGCCGCCGCGAACAGGGGAGCGGCAGCTTACCGCCGCGAACAGCGTTTTCGGGGGTGTCGGGGGGACTTTTCCGCAAAAGTCCCCCTGACCAAGTGTCACGCTGGGGGAATTGATATGACTATGAGAATAAGAACTGCGCGGCTTATGCTGGAGCCGCTTACTGTAAAGCATTTTGAAAGTGCATGCATCTTTTCGCTTGACCCGGAAAATGCCAGAATGATGTGCTATCTTCCCTGTGATGACGAAAAAGAGGTAATGGACTACCTTGTAAAATGCGAATGGCAGTGGAAAAAGGAAAAGCCCGAATATCTTGAGTCGGCTGTTATGCTTGATGACATTCATATCGGGAATGTGAGCATTGAATTTCTGGAAAACGGCATGGTTGGCGAGCTCGGCTGGATAATCAACAAGCGCTTCTGGGGTCACGGTTACGCTGTGGAGGCCGCCGCAGCCCTGATCGCATACGTTCGTGAAAAATACGGCGTTACCCATTTCATCGGCCATGCCGACGCTGAAAACAAGGCGTCGCTGAGGGCTATGGAAAAGCTGGGCATGGTCTGTACAAAGACCTACGGAGGAAGAAAAAACCGCAGCTCCCGTGAAGAAAGAACGGAATGTCTGTACGAGATGGACATTGACTGACCGTTCGGGAGCCGATCACAAGGAGGAAGGTTATGAAAACAAAGCATGTTATTGATCTTGAAAGCCTGTCTACAGAGGAGCTTATGGAGATCATTGGATTAGCAAATGAGATAATGAAGGATCCGAAGGAATATTCCGATGTGTGCCGGGGAAAGATATTGGCGACACTGTTCTACGAGCCGAGTACGCGCACCCAGATGTCCTTCAAGACCGCCATGCTCAGGCTTGGCGGCAGTATAATCGGCTTTGACAATCCTCAGAATTCTTCCGTATCAAAGGGAGAGAGTCTTAAAGACACTATTACCGTTGTAGGCGGCTATGCCGATATAATCGCTATCCGGCATTCCCTTGAGGGCGCTGCCAAGGCTGCCTCACTATACTCGGCTGCACCTGTTATAAACGCAGGCGACGGCGGCCATCTGCACCCGACCCAGACTCTTACCGATGTGGTCACTCTCTACAATGAAAAGGGTACCCTTGACAATATGACTATAGGTCTGTGCGGCGACCTGAAAAACGGCAGAACCGTACATTCGCTTATAAAAACCATGTCACACTTCAAGGGCAACAGGTTCGTGCTTATTTCAACGCCGGAGCTTACTGTTCCCCAGTATATCAAGGATATTATGAATGCTTCCGGATGCCGCTATACAGAGTGCCGCAGTCTTGCAGAGGCTATCCCGGAGCTTGACGTGCTTTATATGACAAGGATACAGCGTGAGCGCTTCAAAAACTATGAGGAATATGAAAAGCAAAAAGGCGTGTTTGTTCTTGACCGCGAAAAGATGCTTCTTGCGCGCAGTGACATGAAGATACTCCATCCTCTGCCGCGTGTGGATGAAATAGCCGAGGACGTTGACTATGATGAACGCGCAAAATATTTTATCCAGACTGTGTACGGCATGTATGCACGTATGGCGCTCATTATGAAAATGCTGGAAAATGCCGACAGAAAGCCAATGCCAAGACAAATGAACACCCACAACGTCAGGTGCAGCAATCCCAACTGCATAAGCTACACCGAAGAATACCTTCCGCGCATTTTCCGTCCTCTTGGCGGAGACATGCTTCTTTGCAAATACTGTGAGGGCAGGAACCTTATCTGAGCGCAGTGCGTGACCGGCGCAGAGCCTGCGCTCCCCTGTTCGCGTTCATAGTTTACTTAAGGCGAAACTTTGCAGCTCGCGGTTGGTACTAAGCTCCTGTGCGCGATCGGTTTAGTTCTGGTCAGAGTAAACTATCACCGCGAAATAGGGTCCAGCGTCACGCTGGCGCGAAATAGTTCAGTGCGGTCACGCACCGGTCAGCGTAACAAAGGACAGGCTCTCAGAATTTATAATTTTCATTGAATATATAGCATGATATGATCAGGAGGTCGGACTGTGTGAAAAAATTCAAACACATCGTATTGGTTCTCTGCTGCATAGCGGCGGCGGGACTTTTCACCGGCTGTAAGATAAGCATAGAGCTTCCGTTCGGTAACGATCAGTCATCATCATGGAACGGTTTATCCGGAACGCCCTCACGGGTCACTCCGCCGGATTATTCCGTCACCGACACAATGGAACGGTATGACTACTCCCACAAGAAAACACTCACGGAAGCTCAGACGGAAATATATAACCTTCTGATTTATATGCTTGACCACAAGCAAAGCTCCTTTGACTTTGAGAACATAGGCAATGATGACTTCAAAAAGGCCTATTATGCGGTGCTGTATGACCATCCGGAGTATATACGCACCGGCTTTAACTATACCTATTCAGTAAAGACCACCGGAGACTATGTGCAGTTCCACGCCGAACCGGCTCTCCTTTTTGATGATCCCGACGAGCTTGACATAGCAGAACAGGAGCTGGAATCGGCAGTAAGCAGCATTGTTAATACGGCAAAGGCTCAGCCTGACCCTTATTATATAGTAAAATATGTTCATGATTATATAATAGACAATACGGTCTATGACGTTGATGTTCTTGCCGGTGCTCAGAGCAGTGAAGGACTGATAGTGGCATCTACGGCCTACGGCTGTCTTGTGCAGCATAAGGCGGTGTGTTCCGGATATTCTGCGGCTTTCCAGCTTATTATGCAGCGCCTTGGAGTAGAGTGCGGCAGGATAAACGGTACGAAGCTTACCGAGTCCGGCGCTCACCAGTGGAACTATGTCTGTCTTGACGGAGAGTATTATTTTATTGATCTTACCTGGGACGACCCCCTGGCGGATAACGGCGTGGACAGCAGGACTTACGATTATTTCCTTATATCAGACGCCGATATAGCGTATACCCATGTGAGCGACAGGACGTGCCCTCAGCCGGTGTGCAGCGGTATCAGATATAATTATTTCTATTATAACGGACTATATTTTGATGAGTATGATTTCCGCTATGTCAGCGACGCCGCAGAGCGCATGCGCGAAAACAACACCATAAGTGTCAAGTTCTCCACACCTGACCAGCTGCAGAGAGCAGTAGAGGAGCTTGTGGAGGGTCAGAGAATATTCGAGCTTGATTTTGTGAACGGAGGCATTACCTACTCCGTATCTACTTCGGGATGTATATTGAATATTGATTACTAATGCTGTCATTCAATAAATGTATAAACTTTGAGAGCTTGTTTTTGTCAATGACAGGCGAGCCCCTGAAAGCCCCTGATTTCTCAGCATTCTTTGTTCACCGTTTCCGGGATAAGGAGAGAGTGAAATGAATATAACAGAACTTCGTGAGAAGGCAATGAAACTCCCGCTCAGTCCGGGAGTTTATATTATGAAAAACAAAAGGGAAGAGATAATATATATCGGCAAGGCTAAGGCACTGAAAAACAGAGTCAGTCAGTATTTCGGCTCACAGAAGAACCATCAGGAGAAAGTGCGTCAGATGGTGCAGAATGTGGATCATTTCGATTATATCCTCTGCGGCAGTGAGTTTGAGGCTCTTGTGCTGGAATGCAGCCTTATAAAGCAGCACAAGCCAAAGTACAACATCCTGTTAAAGGACGACAAGGGCTACAGCTATATCCGGATTTCACAGGGCGAGTGGAAAACCATCAGTCACGTTATGCAGAAGGCCGATGACGGCGCGGAATACCTTGGCCCATATATGAGCGCATGGTACGCAAGAAGCGCCGTAGACGGTGCGCTGAAGGTGTTTGGGCTGCCTTCGTGTAACAAGGTGTTTCCACGTGACGCAAAAAAGGGAAGACCCTGCCTTAACTATTATATAAAACAGTGCTGTGCGCCTTGCAGCGGAAGAGTCAGTCAGAAGGACTATGCCGAAAGAGTCGAAGCGGCGGTGGAGTTCCTGAAAAAGGGCGGCAGCGACTCGGTGAAGATAATGACGGACGAGATGAACCGTGCTGCCGAAAATCTTGATTTTGAGCTTGCTGCAAGGCTCAGGGACAGGATAAACGCAGTAAAGAGGATAACCGAGAAGCAGAAGGTCGTGGCGGCGTCTGTGCCTGAGCAGGACGTTATTGCAATGATGACCGAAGGTGATGACGCCTGCTTTGCTGTTCTTAGGTTTTCGGGCGGCAGGCTTTACGATAAAGAGGATTTTCTGATAAAGGAGCTGGGCAGAGACAGCGATGGTGCGGCGGTAAGGTCTGAGTTCATCAGAAGATATTACAGCATGAGAAGCACTGTGCCGCCAGTACTTACGCTTGACATGGCACCGGAGGATGAAGAACTGCTTTCGGACTGGCTGAGTGAGCTGAGAGGAAAAAAGGTCAGGCTGAATTATCCGCAAAGGGGCGAGCAGCAGAAGATACTTGAAATGTGCCGCAGCAACGCAGCGGAAAAGCTTGCTCAGAGCCGCGGACACCTTGGTCAGGAGCTTTCTGCTCTGGATGAGCTGGCGTCCTTGCTGGGGCTTAGCGCACCGCCGGAGTTTATCGAGTCTTACGATATTTCAAATCTTATGGGCAGCGAGAATGTGGCAGGTATGGTGGTGTTCAGGAACGGCAGACCGTACAAAAGCTCCTACAGACGGTTCTCCATAAAGGGCTTCGAGGGTCAGGACGACTACGCATCTATGCATGAGGTGCTCACCCGAAGGTTTGAGGAATACTTCAGGCAGAAGGACAGCGGCGAGGGCTTCGGCAGACTGCCTGATCTTATACTTCTGGACGGCGGCAAGGGACAGGTCTCGGCTGTAAGGCCTGTGCTTGAACAATTCGGTCTGGATATACCTCTTTTCGGTATGGTAAAGGACGGCAAGCACCGGACGAGAGCTATCACCGATGAGGGGCGGGAGATAAGCATAACCTCAAAAAGACAGGCATTTACGCTTGTATCTACCATACAGGACGAGGTGCACCGTTTCGCTATAGGCTATCACAGGACAAAGCGCAGGAAAAAAGCCCTCTCTACCACGCTGACGGGTATAAAGGGCATTGGCGAGGAAAGGGCGAAGGCACTGCTATCATATTTTAAGACAATTGACAGGATAAGTCAGGCTGAGGTCAAGGAGCTGTTACAGGTAAAGGGCATGACCCGACCCGCTGCCGAAGAGGTATACAATGCTTTCCACAGGAAAAATGACACAGATGAATAAACCTCTCAACAGAGTTTAAGTACTGTCTGATGTATGATCTTATCAAATAACAAAATGGGGAACGCTTATATGAAAAAGATTCTTGGGTTTCTGAAAAAAGAACTCATGCTCACTGTGGCAGCGTTGGCGGCAATAGCATCGCTGTTTATCACCCCGCCGTCAATGGAGCTGTTTTCGTATATCGACTGGAGAACTCTGGGAACGCTCTTTATGATGCTGACAGTTTTAGAGGGTTTCAAAAAGGAAAATATTTTCAGACCTCTGCTGCGCCTGGCAGGCAGGATAAACTCAATGGTGGGTCTGTCAGCCTTTTTAGTGTTCTCGGTGTTTTTTACATCCATGTTTGTCACCAATGATATTTCGCTTATCATTTTCGTACCGCTTACCATCATTCTTTTCAGAGCAGGTGACAAGGAAAAATACATACTGCCTGTGATAACTATGGAGAACATTGCGGCGATAAGAGGCTCGCTGCTTACCCCGTTCGGCAGTCCGCAGAATTTGTTTATCTTCGGAAGGTCGGGGGTTTCCGCATGGGACTTTGTGAAGTACATGTTTCCGATATGGATAATGTCGGCAGGTCTGCTGGCGGTGTTCATACTTGTTATGTACAGAAAAAACATCAAAGAGAAAACCAGACTCAGTGACGCTGATTTTGCCGGTGAATGGCCAAAGGAAGGAAAAAAGCGCAGAATAGCCTATCTGATAATATTTGCGGCGGTGCTGGTCACCATAGTCAGCCGCACAGAATGGTGGATGTATGTGGCGGCTGCGGTAGCGGTATCGGTTTTCATCATTGACAGAAAGATACTCATTAAAACGGACTACATTCTGCTGCTTACGTTTTTGTGTTTCTTCATATTTTCATCTTCTATTGCATCAAATGAAGGCATATCGGAATTTCTGAAAGGGGCAGTGGCAAATAACGAATACTGGTGGGGAATACTCCTCAGCCAGCTCATTTCCAACGTGCCTGCGGGAATAGTTCTGTATCCTTTTGCGGTCAATACAGGCGCGCTGCTCTATGGTCTGGATACCGCCGGACTGTGCAGCCTGATAGGTTCTCTTGCTTCGGTTATCAATTACCGCATTTATGTCAGGGAATATCCAGGTCAGGGCAGGAAATTTGTTTTAGTTTTCACCGGAATCAGCCTTTTGTTCTTTGCTATAGTTGTTCTGCCGGGATATTTTATCTGCCGGTGATTTATACTACCCCTGAATCCGTGAAACTCTAAAAGGGATAAACAACGTTTTCGGGGTACGTCAGGGGGGACTTTTGCGCAAAAGTCCCCCCTGACGTACCCCGAAAACGTTGTTTAT
>JAFTCS010000082.1 GCA_017454565.1 Clostridia bacterium | reverse complement strand
TTGACACCAATGCCGATATTCAGCTTACTGTTCACAATAACAGGGTGAATAAGGCTGACTTTGAGCGTATGGTGCTTATTGGTCACAAGGGCGACGGCTTTGACCGCTACCGTGACGCATACAACGAAATGCTTATCGAGAAGATGGAGCAGGGGCAGAACGGTATCATCAGAAATAAATATATTACCGTCACCTTGCAGGCGGCTGACCTTGAAAATGCACAGACCAAATTCAACACTATTGATCTTGAATTGTTAAACGCTTTCAAGAAGATAGGCTCGGCAATTAAACCGCTGACCTCAAATGAGAGGATAGTGCTGCTAAAGGATATTTTCCGTAACGTTGATGAGGAGATACCTCAGCTTACAGGCAAGCATTTCAAGCGGCAGGCAGAGCGTGCCTACTGCTGCCCCGATTATCTGGAGTTCAAGAAGGACTACTTTATGTGGGGGGATAAGTATGCTCGTACCATGTTCATCAAGGATATGCCTGCAAGCCTTAAAGATAATATGCTGACGGATATTGCGAACACAAACCTTGATGTGATGATAAGCGTGAACATAGCGCCTGTCGATCCCTACAAGGCTTTGAAGATAGTAAATCATCAGCTCACGTCAATGAGGGCAAATAAGCTGCAAGCCGAGAAAAAGGCGATACAGTCGGGGTACACTTCCGATGTCATCAACGAGGACTTGAAGCACAGTCTTATCGAAGCCGAGGAGCTGCTTGACGACCTGCGTTCAAAAAATCAGAAGATGTTTTTGGATAACATCATAATAATGGTGACAGCGAAGGATATGGAGGAGCTTGAAAGCAATACCGAGGCTATTGAAGCTGTGGTTAGAAAGCATATCTGCTCGCTGAGTACACTTAAATTTCAGCAGGAAAAGGGTTTGCAGAGTGTTCTTCCTCTTGGTAATTGTACGCTCAAAATAAGGCGCACTCTTACAACAGAAAGCACGGCGGTGCTGATGCCGTTCAGCGGCAAGGAGATAAACCATAAAAACGGCAAGTATTATGGTCTGAACGCATTATCTAATAACATGATTTTGTTCGACCGCTTGCAGCTTAAAAATCCTAACGGCTTTATCTTAGGTTCTCCGGGTTCTGGTAAATCATTTTCGGCAAAGAGGGAAATGCTCAATGTATTCCTTGCGACGGATGATGACATTATCATCATCGACCCTGAGCGTGAGTTCACAAATCTTGTGGCTGCTCTTGGCGGTGAAACGATCTTTGTTTCACCGGGCAGCACGAATTACATCAATCCGCTTGATATGAGCAAGGATTATTCCGATGATGAAAGCCCTCTTGTTATGAAATCCGACTTTATTCTTTCGTTCTGTGAATGTCTTATCGGAAAGCAGGGATTGACGGCAAAGGAAAAAGCAATCATCGACCGCTGCCTTACAATGACCTACGGTGAGTACCTCATAAAGTACGATCCCGACAAGCTGCCGACGCTTATGGAATTCTATGAGAACATCAAAGCACAGCCCGAAAAGGAGGCTAAGGGTCTGGCACTTTCCTTTGAGCTTTACATCAAGGGCAATCTTAATGTGTTTGCACATCATACAAATGTTGACGTTAAGAACAGAGTTGTTGCATACGATATAAAGGACTTGGGCAAGCAGCTTAAAACGCTGGGTATGCTGATAGTGCTTGATTATGTGTGGAATCGCATTACCGTCAACAGAGCGCAGGGCAAGAGAACGTGGATATACTTAGATGAAATATATCTGCTGTTTGCAAATGAGTATTCAGCAAACTTCCTCTATGAGCTTTACAAGAGAGCAAGAAAATGGGGTGGCATACCTACGGGTATAACGCAGAATGTGGAGGACTTGCTGAAATCCGAAACAGCACGTTCAATGCTTTCCAATACCGACTTTGTTATGATGCTCAATCAGGCAACAAGCGACAGAGAGCAGCTTGCAAGGATACTGAATATCTCGGACAATCTGCTGTCCTATGTTACCAACAGCGACAGCGGGCAGGGGCTTATCTGCTGCGGTGGGTCTATCATTCCATTCAGAGATAAGTTCCCGCATAATGAGCTCTATGACTTAATGACAACAAAATTATCAGAGATAGCTGAGAACGAGCACAAGAAGGAGTGATCTGACTACAGATAGAGACTAAAAGGGCAAGAGATGCACCTCAGACGAATATAGAGCGAGAGGGGCTTGAAACACAAAAAAGTGCAGTTGGTGTGCGGAATAAGTATCATATAAAGTCGATCAGGAAAGGCAATATACAGACCTCCTGGAATGATAAAGATATGGTGCTTAAAAATCCAAACGTCAACCGAGAGGAACGCATAAGGCAGTTTCGGGATATACAGCGGCGTAAGGACTATTTCAAAAACCGGGATATTAAGGGGAAGAAGTTCACTCTATCAAGGGAGAAGTACACTATCGCAAAGGGTGAGGAAGAAAGCACTAACAGTATTACAACTGTGCAGAGTTCAGTCAATGCGGCGCAGGGTGTTATGCAGACAGGCGGTGTAATACGCACCGCTGTCAGCGGAACACGAACTGCGGCAGGACGGATACAGACTGCTGTGAATCGAGAAGTATCTGTTGGGTCGGTCAGAGATGTCAGGCGGACTATCGGCAGTATGGGAGTTGTTGCAAAAAATGCAACAGTTAGTGCTGTAAAAGAAACAGGTCACTCACTGCTCAAAACTAGAATCGACAAGACTACTACTACCGATATGGGGACAGAGGCTATTAAGCAAGGACTCACTGAAGTGCGTTATGTGGATAACGCTCGTAAAGCAGTTAGTAATACTGTCAAGAGTGGCATTAAGACTGCACGTTCGGTCAAGGATACTCCAAAGACTGTGGGGCGTGATGTTCATAAGATAAGGGAAAAGATCATCAGAAAGCACAGAGCAAAGCAGATTGCCAAAGCGAAGAAAACAGGCAAGGCGGCAGGTCATGCGGCAACGAAAACTGCGAGCATTATCGGTAAGGTAGTGACCTCAAAGAGCTTTATAGTTATAGCCATCGCTGCTGTACTTATACTGCTTATCGTGATGCTGCTGACCAGCGTTATCACTATGATTATCTCGGCAATAAGTGCAATGTTTTCGTGGCTTATTCCGGATGATGGTACAAGTCAATATGATTATCTTCAAATGTATCATACACAGGTTCAAGAGATACAAAGTCGGTTGCAGGAAGAAATTGATAGTGATTATGAGTATACTCCCGAGTATAGATATGATGATACGGAGATCACAAGCTTAAATCAATATGGAAATCTTACGCTGTCAGTTGATGAGAATGCTGTTATTGCTGCTTGTGCGGCAAAGGAGTTTCAAGCAGGAAATGATACTCTGACCGATGAGATGCTAAGTGAGGTGATTGAGAACTTTTATTCATATTCACACTCGATTGAAAACGGGTATTGTCCGGATCATGACTGTATGATAGATGAAAATACGGAGCTGGCTCTAAATGATGGCTTTACCATAAAAAGTCGTGAATATAT
>JAFTCS010000081.1 GCA_017454565.1 Clostridia bacterium | reverse complement strand
GCTAAATCTGTTACGATGATCTGTAATCCTTCGAGAATTTTCTTGTTATCTGCCATTTTTATGACCTCCTGAATTGATTTTGTAATATAATCATAACAGAAAAACGGCTGAAAGTCCATATAGAATTTCAGGCGTTTACAAAATGATTTTGTATTTTGTGAAAATTACAAAATCTTAATCGTATAAGTATTGTTTCAAAGGTTCCGGCAGACTATGCTCCCATATCTCAGCGACCTTTTCGGGAGACATATCTCTGTCATTCATCAGCCATTCGAGCATATGGTGTACTGTGCCGTAGACATAGACCTTTATCATGCCGTATATCTCATCAGGAATATATTCCGTCATCAGCTTTTTTCTCACTTCGGTCAGCATAAGATCACTGTTGACCTTTTGCAGATACCGCAGGAAGGAATCCTGTCCGCTTGTGTGCCTGAGAGCGTTGAGAAAATATTTTCGTTTCTCAGCGAAATAATGTGCGCCGTCGATCAGTGTGTTTCTCCACGAATAACCGTCCACACCGATCTTCGACATGATCTCACCCGACTCATGAATGTATATCCACACGATGAGGTCATACTTGTCTTTGAAATGATTATAAAAAGTGGGCTGCGACATTCCGCAATTATTTGTTATCTCGGTTATGGTTATCTTGTCGATACGCTTCTGCGTCGCAAGCTCCTGAAAGGACTCGGCAAGTATTTCTTTTGTGGTCTTTCGCTTCAATGGGTTCACCGCCTGTTCGCTTGGATATTACTATTATAGCATAATTGGGCGGTAAGTTCAAGTGCGAAATATCCTTTCAGAAAAGCATGTAAAAAAGGGACAGCAGCTGTTGTCCCTTTTTTTATGCCTAAAAGTATAGGGTCTATGAGCATAGCTGAAATCCTATCACCCCTGCGATGGCAAGGGCTCCCCCCAGTATGTTCGCCTTTGAGTAAGCCTCCCGCCTGATAAGGCTGATGATGAACAGCGTTACCAGTATCATAGGCTGTATAAGGGAATAGTTTGCAAGGCTTATGGCGATCACCGCATTCTCTATGAGCATTCCTGCGGTGTTGGGTATCCGTGCCAGAAATACATTCAGTGTCCCCTTGGGCTTTTCGCTGTAGGCTTTGAAGTGTACCCTTGGCAGACTTATCAAAGCAACGATAACAAGCCCCGGCAAAAGCAGCATTATTGACGATGCATATCCGGAAAAGCTGCGTATCGTCAGTCCATAGCCGAACTTTGCCCCGAGGTACAGAAACAGCGGCAGGGCGATGGTCTTGTAATGTATCTTCTCAGCCTTGTCAGAGCGCACTATCAGCAAAAGCCCCAGAGCGGCAAAGCAAATAAACACCAGCCTGAGCGCCTTGAGCTCCTCACCCATGAAAACATCGGCAAGGTAAGACACGAACAGCGTCACTCCCAGCCATGCCTTAAGCTCAAAGGCTGACATCTCCCTGAGTACCTGCACGCTCATACGAAACTCCAGCAGCTTGCACAGTGCCACAAGCCCCACCCCTGCAAATGCCTGCCAGCTCAGGGTAAATGCGATAGTCTGAAAAGGCAGGGTCAGCGCCAGAAACACTGACATTGATGCACACATCAGAAATGTGAATCCATCAGGCGTAAATTTAGCCTTTGCAGCAGCGTATTTATCACTGAGAGAGCTTATGGTATAGCAAGCGGTAACACCCAGCATCAGCGCAAATGCATTCACCAGCGTACCCTCCAGCGCTGGGTCAGCTTCTCGGCAGGTTCACTTACCAGAGGCGGCTTTTTTGTCAGCTTTTCCTCACGGCAGCGCTTGGCAAGGTGCTCCTCAAAAGCTGCCTCAGCTACAGGTATCTCTGCCCAGTCGTCTGTCCATGAAGAAATATAAGCCGCATTTGAGATCGACAGCGAGTTGAGCCCCTCTTCACCGGGAGCCAGCAGAGGTGTGCCGTCAAGGATATGGTCCGCAAAATTGTTAAGTATCTCAGGGTGACCATCGGGCTCCGGGGCAGTGTACTCCTCATAGTCACATTCAGGCTGAACAAAGCCGTTTTTACACTCACGGCATATGGTTCGCTCGTCCTCTTTCAAGCGCCACCATCTGAGCTTGCCGTCCTCCAGTACCAGCTTGCCCTTGGTGCCTGAGATCTCCAGCCTGTTGGATCCGGGTGCCTCTCCTGTTGTGGTGATGAAGGCGGCAGTCGCACCATTTTCATACTCACCGTAGATCGTTACATCGTCCTCTATCCCCACATCATGATATTTTCCCACGGTGCAGAACGCCCTGATACGCTTGGGCATACCGAATATCCACTGCCAGAGGTCAAGATTATGGGGTGCCTGATTCAGCAGTACGCCGCCGCCTTCACCGTTCCAGGTGGCACGCCAGGAGCCTGAATCATAATATGCCTGAGTGCGGTACCAGTTAGTCACTATCCACACCAGCCTTTTCAGCTCACCCAGCTCGCCGCCCTTGATGATCTCTCTTGCCTTAGCATAGATCGGGTTTGTACGCTGATTGAACATTATGCCAAAGCACTTGCCCGACTTCTTTGCTGCTTCGTTCATCTCTCTCACCTGTCGGGTGTAGACTCCTGCAGGCTTCTCGGTAAGAACGTGCAGACCATGCTCAAATGCCTTGATGGCAATAGTCGGGTGGTCATAATGGGGCACAGCTATCAGCACCGCATCAACAAGTCCGCTTTCTATCAGAGGATCAGCGCTGTCAAATGCCGCAGCCGAGGGCAGCCTGTCCTTTGCCTTTCTGAGCTTTTCAGGGTCAATATCTGCAAAAGCCGTGATCTCCACCCTCGGGCTGTCTCCGTTGAGATAATAACCAAGATGTCCGCTGCCCATATTTCCCATACCTATGATACCAAGTCTCAGCTTATCCATTTTTCTTACCTCCTGTTATTTCTTTAAGAGCATCTACCGCCGCAGCGAATGCAGTCTGTGAGTCGGGGTAGGTGTATTGCATTTTGGTTTTCTGCTCTGTTTCCAGTTTGTCAAATCCTTCAAATACCGACAGGTGCGGCTCCACAGTCAGCACCTCTCCCGTGTACCTCGACAGCAGGTAAGGCAGCTCTCCCTCGCCCCTGCCCGCAGGCACTACAGAGCCGTCACTGAGTGCGTCCTTTATGTGCATATATTCCACATAGGGCGAAAGCAGTTCCCAAGCCCTCAAAGTATCCTCACCGCACTGGATAAAGTTTGCAGGGTCAAACACTGCTTTCAGCTCAGGGATCGCCTTGTGTATCTCCAGACATTTATCCGCCTTGTCGCCGTAGATACCCTTTTCGTTCTCGTGGCAGAGTATTATATCTGTTCCCTTTGCCGCTTGTACAAAAGCCCTCAGCCTTTCAAGCACAGGGTCGATCTGCGAAGTGCCGTAAAAGCTGAACAGGCGGATATGCTTGGCGCCTAAGATGTCTGCCAGCTCCAGGCTGTGTCTGAAGCTGTCCAGGTGCGGCGCAAAGTCATCATTTATCCCGATCTTACCGAAGGGCGAACCAAGGGACCATACCCCCAGCCCTTCATCGTCAAGCCGTCTGCGGATCTCACGAGCTTTCTCACAGGTGAGCTGATCTATGTTCTGTCCGTCAACACCTCTTATCTCCAGAAGCTCAACGCCGTTTTTCTTCATGGCAGTGATCTGTCCTGTCAGATCATTTGCCGCTTCGTCTGCGAATGCTGCAAGTCTGTATCTCATGCTAATTACCTCCATGTTGCTTTGTTGAGATAATAATACCACAAATAATTTTGCATTACAATTGCAAAAATCGCCATTATATATTGCAATTTCACGCATAATATGTTATCATATGATCGGGAGGTGTTGAGATGGATCTTCTGAAAGAGACCGAAAGGGACAGCCTGTATATCCGCCATGCAATAGATGAGCTTCCTGACAACAAAGGGGTGGCTCTTCACATACACGATCGTTGTGAGGTCTTTTATTATATTTCGGGCAATGCACAGTATCTTGTAGAGGGCTCGCTATATCCCCTGGAAAGGGGAAGCCTGCTGATAATGCGTCCCGGGGAGGCCCACTGTATCCGATTTCTCAGCGGCGAACGCTATGAACGCTATGCCGTGAATTTCCCTATATCTCTTTTTGACAGCTTTGACCCTCAGCGCCGCCTGCTGAGCCCATATCTACACCGTGCTCTGGGTCAGCAGAACCACTACTATATCCCCGATCTTGAAGATACTCTGCACGATCTTGCCTACTTCGAGGGTGACGATTATGCCAGAAGGCTCCTATTTATCACAAGGCTGGCAGCTATCATGGAAAGGCTGGGGCAGCAAAGCGCTGAAAAGCCCGCAGCCGCACCCACTGTGTCTGAAAAGCTGGTGCGGTATGTCAACGATATGCTGTGCGAGAATATCACAGTCCGACAGCTGGCAGAGCATTTCTTTCTCAGCACCTCACAATTTTCACGGCTGTTCAGGGCAGCAACAGGAGCTTCCCCCCGTGCATACATCACTGCCAAACGGCTTATACTGGCAAAAGAGCTGCTGCAAAGGGGAATGGGCGCAAAAAAAGCCGCAGAGGAATGCGGCTTTGGTGATTATTCGGTTTTCTACAAGGCTTATGTAAAACGCTTTGGTGAAAAGCCCAGCGGCTGTACCTGATCCTATCCCTGACTCTCCCGTATCAGGTCATACATATGAAACTTCTCGCCGCAGTTTCTCACCCTGTCCAGCTTCATGCCCATATGCTGATAACACAGGCTTTTGTCCTTATCGTCCGTATCAAGGATAAAGGGAAGAGCCTTTCTGTCTGCAAGCCTGTAAACGCTATCCAACATTTTTCCCATAAAGCCCTGCCGCTGATATTCGGGGCGCACCACAAACACCTCGATGCGAATGAACTTTCGCTTTGCTTTTTTCATTCCGGTTTCGATGCTGCCCCCCTCACAAAAGCAGGCTGACACAAAATCCTTCATTTTTCCAAAACCGCCCAGGGCTTTCTTCTCAGCAAATATCATCTTCATCCCGTCTGCAAAAGCTCATCAAGCGAATTTGCCGAGCCTATCAGACTATCAATTTCTTGTCTTATCTGTTCTTTCCACGATGTGCCGTTCTTGCGGTGCTCCCACTCTTTGTGATTTATCGACCTGCCTTTCCCCGTTAAGTTCGGATTGGGCTTTAAGCCAAATGCAAGACATACCCCGTCAGATATTTCACGGATTCTCTTCAAAGACTTGCGGTTCGCATAATATTTCTTCCCGGACAGCGAATAGGAATTTATGATGATATGGCTGGTGTGTGACGCAGCAACGGGTGTGGTGATATTCTTCGCCACATGAACTGACTGCCCGGTATATCCCTCGGAGCCGTTGGTGCATTTTGAGCAGGCATAAAAACCCTGCTCTTTTTTGCATAGTGACCGAACAAAGACCACCCGTCCCCATGTTTATCTTTTCTGCGCCGAATGCCCTTGACACAACCTCGGCAACCACTCATCAAAAAAGCATATCCCGTGAATTGTCGTAAATACCGCAATATCGACTACTCATACCGTTTCGTTTCGTTTAGTGGAAGTGCCGCAATAGGCACTTCAATAGCAAATCTTTCATGTTGACTTCCTGATCAGATGGGAAGGAGAATTTGATATTCTTGCTTCTGCAGCAATCAAGCGAGCTATCAATTAATATGCTTACGGCAATACCCATTTTACGCTTGTCCTGCCGTACTTGAAAGCCGAGTATCGTGACAACGAAAAGGAGTTCCTTGACTATTATGATGAGGTAGATGTTTGCTATGAATCTTCCAAAGCTCATCCAAAAGCGGCAAGGAATACTTTATTCATAACAAAACGAGAATAATCATCACGGAGCATTTCAACGAAAACGGCAAGTGCTTCATGGAACTTGTCGAAAATGCTATCGAAAGAAACGCTGCGATGGATTCTCACACAATTATAAAGGACAAAAAATATCGTAGATAAAACTTGATTCAAGCCCGCACTTATGATATAATGAAGCTATACAGAATATTGTAGGTGCGGGTGATGTTCAAAGGAGGTCAAAAATGAGAGAACCCACTTACAATAGCGCAATATATTTAAGACTTAGCCGAGATGACGAATTGCATGGAGACAGCTCAAGTATCAAGACGCAGCGGCAAATGCTTCGCAAGTATGCGGCAGATCACAATATCAATATCTATGACGAATATATTGATGACGGCTGGTCGGGAACAAATTTCGACAGACCCGATTTCAAGCACATGATCGGTGATATTGAGGACGGAAAAATCAACTGTGTGATCGTTAAAGATCTGAGCCGTCTCGGTCGCAATTACATCTTGACAGGACAGTACACCGAGCTTTATTTCCCGAGCAAAAATGTAAAATCCATAGCGTTCAATGACAACGTTGACAGCATCACGCTTGCAACGATCTCATTTTGAATAATATCAGCACCTGTGCCTCTCGCTTACCGTCCCGAGCGAGACCGAGGGTATGCTCAACAAGAGCTCTACGAAGCGTGGATTGACAACCGGTTCAAAAAGCCCTATAATAAAGCTATACCAAACAAAGGGGTTGATCTGGGTGGATCAGGTAAAAACGGGAAAGCTTATCAGACAGCTGCGAACACAAATGGGGATAACACAAAAAGAGCTTGCAGATCGTATCTGCGTCAGCGACAAGGCAGTGTCAAAATGGGAGTGCGGCAACGGCTGTCCTGACATAGCTTCGCTGTCGGCTTTGTCAGAGGTGTTCGGCACAGATATCGGAGTGCTGCTTTCCGGGGGGATAGACAAAAAAGAAACGGAGAAAGGAAATATGAAAAAACTGAAATTCTATGTGTGCAGCACCTGCGGAAATATAATCACCGCAACTTCGGATGCGGACATCACCTGCTGCGGCAGGCGGCTGGAGGCGCTTGAAGCAAAAAAGGCGGCCGAGAGCGAAAAGCTAAGTGTTCAGGATATCGGCGGCGAGCTGTTCATAAGCTCCGACCACCCGATGACAAAGGAACATTATATCACCTTTGTGGCCTATGTCAGTGATGCCAGCGCAACGGTGTTCAAGCAGTATCCCGAATGGGGACTTCAGATAACGATGCCGCTCTACCGCTGGGGCAAGCTCGTGTGGTACTGCACCGAGCACGGCCTGTTTTATCAGGATCTATAAAAAAGGAAGCCGCCTGTCTGCACTGGTTCGCAGACAGACGGCGATTTTTTATTCTGTCGTTTTGTCTTTTATGCGGTTTCTCATGATCTCATATACGATGATAAGAAAAGCAAAGACCAGAACTATCCTTTGGAAAATATCGGTCTGGATAAACTTCATAAAGGTGCGGCATATCTGAGCCGCATCACCGAACATCAGATCTTTGTGAGAAGCTGTCAGATCCTTTTTGGGGATGCACTGAAGATCTATAGTTAGAGTTTCCATGTCCTCCGGGTCGGCGTTTTCTAAATATCTTTGAGTATAGAGCTTTTTTATATCTGCGCTGTCACTTTTTGCGCCGTCAGCCATAAGAAGAGCTCCGCCGCAGATAAGAGCGGCGCCTAAAGTTATCATACACAGGCTGCGAAGCGCCATTTCGTGATTTTTCTTTATAAGCACTATCAGGCAAAGCAGGATAATAAGATATACCGAACGGCAGTCTGTAAGTACTGCCAGGGCAGCCAGAACAGGAGCCGTGAACCTGCGCTTCTCTGATGCAAAAAGCATTATGTAAAAAGCAAACAGCGAAAGAGCGGCAGACAAAAGCAGGGAGATGAACATGACTAACCTGATGTCATTCTCGAAGATGAACACCGATGTTATATCCACCGCCAATATCACAAGAAGGCTGACAGATACATTGTTTATCTTTTTCAAAAACAGGTACAGTGCATAGGAGAGCAAAAACACTGAACCGATATACAAAACTCTTAGAATATTGCAGGTGAGCATATAGTTCGGGAACAGAAGAGAAAACAATCCCCAAAAGGCGGAGGGCCTGACTTTTCCTATGTTGCTGGTGTAGTAGATGTAAACACTTCCCACATTGTCAAGAACGGTCTTTGAAAAATAGAAGGTGTTTATAAGTATCAGGCCGAAGAGATATTTCCCGGCGATGGAATCAAACACTTTCAGAAAAGACTCACATATTCTGTTTTTTTGCTCTGTTTCTTTAATACTATTTTTCATATTTCTCTCCGGGATAAGTCTTGTCAGATGAAAACGGGCAAAATGACAGTGATCACGATTATGCCGGCGGCAGCTACAGCCAGCGTTATGAAAGCGGCTTTTGAAACAAAGGGCACAAGGGCTGCATCTTTTCCACGCTTTTTCATTATAAACACCAGACACGCCAATGCCGCACCGGCGGCGCTGATGATAAGCCCGGATTTAAGATAGGGCGGGAAATAGCTCATATCTATTTTGCAGGAGCCCTTCGGGAGCTTTACCGCCATGAATGCGCCGTTCATAACAGGTGATACCTCGGCGTCAGTGCCGTTGACCTGCGCCTTCCAGCCGTCAAGATATTCCATAGGAAGAAACATCCAGCATTCTTCTTCTGTCTCGGCTGTGATATGCAGATCGTTCTGATCCACAGTGATTGAAGCTGTACACTTGTTTTGATACTCCTGCGAAAGCTCTGCCATAGCGCCAAGGTCAAGGATAAGAATCTCTGTGCTGTCAAGCGCTTCCTCTTTTGCGGTAACGCACAGCTTTATATCCTCGCCGGCCTGGTATTCTCCCACAAGGTTTATTCCCTTTGTCGTCTTTTTGTTATCCGTGTCATCGTAATAGGGGAAAACTATCTGTTCTTCGTTAACGCTCACTTTGCATTTCTTTTTTGAATAGATATAGACAAGGGAGTCTGACTCTATATGAAGATCATATTCATCGGTCCTGTTCTTTTCATTCTCGATCCTTTGAGCAGCTGTGTGATCGAAGCTTGTAAAGAGGTTTTTGTCCTTTGCAAAAATATCGGCAAGATACATCTGATACTCGGCCGGGGTTTTGTATCTGCAGTTCGCATCAAGGATACTCTCGTCCACAAGCAACCCAAAGGGCAGAGAATAGTTCATATCATAGATTGTATAATCTCCGGCTTCTGCGCTCTTTTCATAGGCTTTGCCGGGAACGCTGACATCGGAATAGGTGATGACCTTCTTGTTGTTTAAAAGTGCGTCGCTGAACAGAGTGCCGCCGTTATCATGGTTTGATGTAAACGTCACAGCATAGCCCATGCGCTTTATCTCTTTCTGGAAGTCGTCGGTCGCTTCACTGAGCCACTGGGAGATGGACGGCACATCAAGCATAACAGAGTAGTTGCGTGACAGAGCAGGATAAAGAAGCTTAACTCTCGACAGTCCGTCGTTTTCAAGTTCGGTGCTGTCCTTGATCTCTGCGCAGTCTTTCAGATAATCATCTCTTGTCAGATAGTATTCAAGCTCTGTTCTCTTTGCATACTGCGTCGGCGCCATAAAGCAGACCGCAGCAAGCGAGAGCTGTGCTGTGAGCATAACAGAGACAAGGACCTCACGCAGCCGCCCTCTGACAAAGCATACAAGGATGAAAAACAAAACGATGTTGAGGATCACGATGAGTCCGTAATTCTTGTAGGAGCCCATATCCTGATGTATCCCGTATTTATAGAAGGTGATGTCCATCCTGATGCTAAGGATAAGGCTTACACAGCCAAAGGCCGCCGCAGCGAGCGTGACAGCTATACTCTTAGCTATAGGATAGCCATTTGGGGGAAGGGAGTCATCCGTCTTCTGCCACTGGTGAGCAATAAGCTCGATAGCCGAGAAAGTAAGCATAAAACCGTTGCGGTAAGGAAACTGGGTATAAGATCCCAGATGCCAGATAAGGTTGCTGCCTTCGTTTAAGATAGGCATGAGCATCATCAGGAACATAAACAGCAAAAAAGCCGTCCGGGACGACATTTTTTCTTTGCGGCTGACAGCTCTCCATACGGCTATTGCGCCAAGCACCACTGCCAGCTCGAGATTGAAAAACACAAACGCCTTAACACCGGGCTGGGTACATTGGGGTGAGCGCAGAAGCGATAGAAGGCCTGTTTTGGAGGAGCTGTTCGTGCGGCTTATCACGGTCCATTTCATAACAGCCGGCAGCCATGCCGCTGCGGACACAGCCAGGGACAGGAAAGTGGTTATCCCAAGTCTTGCACAGAAGACTCTTCTCTTTGTTTTGTCGCTTTCGGTAAGCGACAGGCAGAACGAATAGACCACCAGATAGATAAGCACCATTACCGCCAGATAAGGCTCAGTCATGAGCTGGAATGACAAAAGCAGAAAAAACGGCAGCGCCTTGCCGGAACTTAGCAAGTGTTTGAGTGCCAGGATAAGAAGAGGGAAGACCGCCAGAGTGGTCAAGAACATAATGTTCGTGTAATACTGGAGCACATAGCCCGAAAAAGTATATACCATACAAAGGGATATATGTAAAAGCGGTCTTAGCTTGTATTCCTTTTTCAGGAAAAATGATATGCTCAAAGAGACAAATACCAGCTTCACAAGCACGAACAGGCTCATAAGATCAAGGAGCCGTTCCGGCCTTATGAACATAGACAGCAGGTTTACCGGGTCCAGCATATAGGCCTGATAGGAGCTGCTCATATCCATTCCGGCGCCTGCCAGCCAGTCAAACACGACAGTATCATTGCCGTGCAGAACGTGGTAGTTCCTTGCAAACAGCGGGATATACATCTGGTTCATATCATAGTAAGACACGTTTGAACCGCCGAAAGGATAAACGCCTTTAATCATATAGACTGCCAGAAGCAGCAAAACGGTAAGCAAAGCCGGAAAGAACAGTGTTATCCTGTCTTTTGTCTTCTTGTTCATCTGCATATCCTCCTTTCAGGCTTAAATTCCATAGGATTATATCACATAAGCAAAGTCTATATGATCGCCCGACCGCAGGGAGTGTCACATCGTAACACGTATCTGTGAGGGCATTACAATAATGATATAGTATCAGCACAGCTGATATTATATCACAAAACTGCCTGAAAGTCAAACTTGGCCGAAAGACAAACAGCCGCTCCAAAGCGTGATATAGCTTGACTATGGTGAGTGTATATGATATAATAAATGCGAAAAGCAAATTGTTATGACCTGATAAAACGAGCGGATAAAAACTGGCAAAGGACGGTGGACTGCGGAATGGATAAGAGCAAAAGCAGTATCAGATATTTCTTGCTGCTCCATATTCTTTTTATGATCTATTCGTTCTGCAGCGTATGCAGCAAGTCTGCCGCAGGATACAGCTTTTTGAGCAAGGAATTTATCCTGTTTTACGGCCTGGAGATACTCCTCCTCGTCATTTATGCCGTTGGCTGGCAGCAGATACTGAAAAATATGCCGCTGTCATCAGCTTTCTCCTACAAGGGCATAACAGTTATTTGGGCTCTTATCTGGGGAAAGGTCTTCTTCGGTGAGAACCTTACATTCAATAAGGCGCTGGGGGCTTTGCTCGTCATAAGCGGTATAGTCCTTTATGCTTACGGAGACAGAGAAAATGAATAAACGTACACTTCTTTATTCCGCTCTGGTGCTAGTGGGCATCCTTATCAGCACAGCGTCACAGGTCATACTAAAAAAGCGCTCCTCTGTAAAAAGCGATTCGATCATAAAAGAGTATCTGAACCTTCCTGTCATCATAGCCTATGCGATGTTTTTCGGAGCGACCCTGCTCTCTGTTGCGGCCTACACCGTCATCCCGATGACGCTGGGAGTGATACTGGAATCCACCAGCTATATTTTCATAACAGCGGCAGGAGTGATATTCTTCAAAGAGAAGGTCAGCATAAGAAAGCTGGGGGCTCTTTGCCTTATGATTACCGGAATAATCATTTTTTCATTATAAATCAAGGATTTGGAGATCAGGATAATGAGACTTATAAGCTTTGTCATTCCGTGCTACGGAAGCGAAAAAACTATAACCCCTGTTATCAATGAGATAATAGATGTTGTCTCCCGGCGCAGTGAGTACGATTATGAGATAATAGCTGTCAATGACTTCTCGAAGGATAATGTGTGGCAGGTGTTGGAAGGGATAGCGGCAGAAAACAAAAAGATCAGGCTCATCAATTTCGCAAAGAACATGAACCGCCCCGGTGCTGTAATGGCAGGGCTTCGGTTCTCTTCGGGAGAGCTTGTTGTCATTATGGATGATGACGGCCAGGTGCCGATGGATAATCTCTGGAAGCTGGTCGATCAGATAGACAACGGCTATGATGCGGCTATCGCCAAGTATACCGAGTATAAGCAGAGCCTTTTCAAAAGCTTCGGCACCGCTGTCAACAGGAAAATGACGGAGATAATCATTGACAAGCCAAAGGAGCTTAGCTTCACAAACTTTATGCTGCTAAGGCGGTTCCTTGTGGAAGAGATAGTCAAGTATGAGAACCCCTATCCATACCTCACCGGACTGATACTCAGGAGCACCGACAGGATAATAAATGTTCCTATGGAGGAAAGAGAGCGCATTGCCGGAAGCACGACATTCACGTTCTCAAAAATGGTCAAACTGTGGTTGAACGGCCTCACCGCCTTTTCCATAAAGCCTTTGAGAATAGCTTCCTTTATCGGTATCCTTGCGGCTATCTCGGGATTTATCTTCGGGCTGGTGACCATTATAAGAAAGTTCGTGGTGCCCAATATCAGCGTGGGCTGGAGCTCGATAGTGGCTATCCTGCTTTTCATGGGCGGGCTCATCATGGTGATGCTTGGAATTATAGGCGAATACATAGGACGCATCTATATCTCGCTCAACAATTCTCCGCAGTATGTTATAAAGCAGACGGTAAACTTTGATACTGACCAGAAAGACAAGTCTCAAAGCGGCAGGACCGATCAGGAGGAATAAAGATGCTTTCATTTAATGCGGCGCCATTTATAGGAACGGAATTCGGTTATATAAAGGAAGCAGTCGAGTCGCACCGTATCAGCGGCGACTCGACTGCTTCCTTATGGATATTCAGAATGCCAGAGATGAGCTTGGCTATGAGCCGCAGTACAGCTTTCATGAGTATCTTGAAGACTATAAGAAAGAACAGAAGCTTAAACGCTTTGACAGGCTGTGGTCTCAGAAGCGGCAGCAGGCTTTTGGGGGTGAAAACATGAAGTGTGATATAGCGATAATAGGCGCCAGCTATCTCCAGCTGCCGCTGATTTTGAAGGCGAAAGAAATGGGCTTTCGCACCCATGTCTTTGCGTGGGCGGCCGGGGACGTAGGAGAAAAGGCCGCCGATGTTTTTTACCCCATAAGCATAATTGAAAAAGAACAGATAACTGAAAAATGCAGGCAGATAGGTGTCTGCGGTATATGCAGCATAGCTTCCGACCTTGCTGTTGTCACTGTTAACTATGCGGCAGAAAAGCTGGGACTGTGTGGCAACAGCATGGAGAGCACATATAAAAGTACTAATAAG
>JAFTCS010000080.1 GCA_017454565.1 Clostridia bacterium | reverse complement strand
TTTGTGAAGGTTCTCGGCGGCTTTTTTCGTGCCTGCAAGAATAACGCAGGTCCTTCCGTCTGCGGCAAGAATTTCAAGATCCTCACACAACACGCTTATTGCACCACTCCACGGGGAAAGCTGCCGTACACTGAAATTCACCAGAGTTCTGAGAGGCAGCTCGCAGGTGCCGCGTGTATAATTCTCACAGAAAATAAGCCGGCTTTTTTCAATGGAACGCAGAAGTTCGGTTTTGCCGCCCGAAAACGTGTCAAGCCCCTTGCACAGAATACCGTCGGCAAGATAATCCTTCACGTCCTCGCCCCACTGCCAGATAATGCTTTTCAGCTTGTCGTCAATTTTTGTCTGCTCGGAAACGAAAACGAAGTCCTCACTGTTGATGTAGTCGAATATATCGGCAGGCTTCTCATAGATAAGGCTGTAGAATTTATCCGCGGAGCTGAGTCTGCCGCCGCTTCTCAGCAGATCGGATTCGTTTTTCAGTATCTCTTTTGCAAGAGGTGCGGCTTTTCCTCTTAGAGTTCTGGCTTTTGCGTCTATTTTGTCAGCAAGGGCATTGGCGTCGCCGACGATTATTTCGTTTGAGGGAGTTATGACAAAGCCATCAAGCCTGTCTGTACGGCGCTGGGTCTCGATATCAAAGGACGAAATGGTGTCGATCTCATCTCCCCAGAATTCCACTCTGCACGGCTGTGATGATGAAGGCATAAAGAAGTCCAGTATACCGCCGCGCAGGGCAAACTGTCCTGTACCGTCTATCTGTTCGACTCTTACATAACCGCCGGAAAGCAGCATGGTCACAAGCTCTTCGGGAGATATCCTCGTGCCTTCCTTTATTACTGCCGTTGTACTTTCAAGAGTCTTTTTGGGTATGGTATACTGTACGGCTGCATCCGCGCAGCACACGAGCACCCTGCTTTCTCCTGACATGAAAGACCAGAGGGCGCCTATTCGCTGATGCTCGAATTCACGGGAAGCGACCTCCACATTGCGGAAGGTGAAATCCCTTGAGGGATAGAAAACCGCTTTTGTGCCCATTGCGGTGATATCTGAGCAGAGCCTTGCACCCTCGGCCTCATCGCCGGCTATCACCAGAGCGCGTCTGCCTGAGTGGAAGCACAGATGATGTATCAGGTGCGCCTTGTGTACGGAGTAAAGCCCTGTTGCCATAACCGGAAAGCGCTCATGCAGTACAGCCTCGTAAAGCTGCCTGAATTCGGGTATTCCGCTTAACACACTGTTTAAAAATTTCATATATAACCTCGGAAAATGAATAATATTAATTACAGGATGTTATTATTGCCTGTCATTTGTCAAGGACAGGCGGAAAAGCTTAAATGTCAGGGGCAAGCCCCTGAAATCCCAAGATGTTTCGCACTCTGCGGAGTGCGAGCAGTGACACCGGTCTCGCCTGTCAGCTCGGTCGGTGCTTCTGCTGCGAAGAGGTGTCCACCGGACACCCGCATCCCTGCACCCTGCAAGGCGGAGTGCCTCCGCTGTCGGGTTTGTTTTGGAAAGAACCTGAATCCGTGAAACTCTGAAAATGATAAACAGCGTTTTCGGTGGGTGTCGGGAGGGACTTTTCCGCAAAAGTCCCTCCTGACTCGCCGTCCGCAGACGGC
>JAFTCS010000009.1 GCA_017454565.1 Clostridia bacterium | reverse complement strand
GTCCCTGCACCCTGCCGCCTTTGAAAAGGCGGGCGAAACTTTTGGGTTGTCGATGGTGAGGAGTTTTTTCATGCGGTTGCCCTGCTGATACTGACAGGTACCCTTGACAAAACCCTTTGCAAGGATTTATAATTGTAATATATAGTGATAGTCGGACTATCACTATGGTACTGGAAGGGCGGTGTTACGGGTGAGAAATGCGTTTCAGGATGAAATAGAAATGGAAGAGCGCCGGCAGAAGCTTCTTGAAGCGGGTTTCAGACTGTTTTCAAGATATTCCATAGAGTCGGTGAAGCTCACGGAGATAGCCGAGGAAAGCGGGGTAGGCATAGCCACGCTTTACCGCTATTTTGAAAACAAGAGCAGGCTGGTAATAGAGATCGGCATACGCACATGGACGTACTACTTTGAAAAGGTACAGAGAATGTTTGACGAAAAAAACGGGAACTCCATGAACGGAGAACAAGTGCTTGAGTTTTTTCTGGACTGCTTTATCGACCTTTACCAGAATCATAAGGACATCCTTAGCTTTAACCGGAATTTTTCTACTTACGTTAAGCACTCCGGCTGTACAGCCGAGCAGATGCGCTCGTTCAATGAGTCTGTGAGTACTTTTGCAAGAAAGTTTCACCAACTGTTTGTAAGGTCACAAAATGACGGTACAGTGGAGATCTCCATGCCTGAAAACAGGACGGTTGTCAATCTGCTTTATATAATGCTGTCGGTAACTGAAAGATATACTGAAGGGCTTGTTTTTCCCTCAGAAAAACAGCGCGACATGACAGAGGAGCTTCTTGAACTGAAGTCAATGATAATGAAGAATTATAAAGCGGAAAAAGCCTGATGCTCTGAAAGCGGTAATAATATATGAAAGGGCGTGATCTGATGCTGTACGTTTTAGAGGGTACGGATATGCTGACCGGAGACTTTGAAAATGCGGCGTGTCCGTTTCTCAGCAGGCAGCGGCTCGAAAAGATATCGTCCCTCAGGTCGCAGCATGACAGAATCGACGGCTGTGCAGTGTATCTTCTTCTAAGGCTGGGGCTGTTCAGGGAGTATGGCATCACAGCTGCACCGGAGTTTACCTTTGGCGAGCGCGGAAAGCCATATCTGAAAGACTGTAACGGAATATACTTTAACATGAGCCACGCTAAAAATGCCGTGTGCTGTCTTATCTCATCGGGAGAGAATGCCGTTGATATCACCGATATCCGAGAGGTAAAAAATAATGTAATGCGCCGTGTCTGCGATGAGGACGAGCTTGTCTCCATTGAAAACAGCAGTGATAAACAGCGGGCTTTCCTTAAACTGTGGACAAGGAAGGAATGTCTGTCAAAGCTTTCGGGCAAGGGGATGGCAGAAAGTTTCCGCAGTCTTACCGACAAGCTTGCGGCATCACGCAGGCTCAGGACGATCGAGAGGGAAGGATATATACTTTCCTACTGGTCAGAGTCCGTGGAAAGCATATCATATTTGACTGAAAAAGACCTGCTTGACAGTCTTGAAGCTTTGAAATAAGCCGCTCGGATGCAGGCATAGTGTATGAATAAATCCGTGATTTGATAAAAAATATCAAACCAGTGACGAAATCATTGCATAGGGTTTGAATTTTTCGCAGAATAGGTATATAATATTGTGCAGGCCCCGAAGCGAATGAGAGCATTCGGGAGAACTTTTTTCAGAAAAAGAAAAGGAGAGATGTCACTATGACAAAGATCGATATTTTTTCCGGCTTTTTGGGAGCAGGAAAAACTACGCTCATAAAGAAGCTCATTAAAGAGGGTTATCAGGGCGAACAGCTTGTGCTTATTGAAAACGAATTCGGAGAGATAGGCATTGACGGCGGTTTCCTTAAAGAAGCAGGAATACAGATAAATGAGATGAATTCAGGCTGCATCTGCTGTTCGCTGGTGGGCGACTTCCGTCAGGCACTCAATAAGGTGCTGGAGGAGTACCATCCTGACAGGATCATCATTGAGCCGTCAGGTGTGGGCAAGCTGTCGGACGTTATAAATGCAGTAAAGACCGTTGCAAGTGACGAGGTAGTGCTCAACAGCTTTGTCACGGTTGCCGACGCTACAAAGTGCAAGATATATATGAAGAACTTCGGTGAGTTCTACAACAACCAGATAGAAAGCGCAAGCACCATAATCCTCAGCAGGACCCAGAACGTGACTGACGAAAAGCTGGAAGCCGACCTTGAGCTTCTCAGGGCTCACAACAGCAAGGCGGCCATAGTTACCACACCATG
>JAFTCS010000079.1 GCA_017454565.1 Clostridia bacterium | reverse complement strand
TATCGTCGGTGTTACTGTTGTCCCCGACGGCTACGCAAACTGGGGCGAATATATTGCGGCACTTGATGAGCTTTCGGGCGCGGAAGCAGTTCCCACATTCTATGCCGCAAAGGCGATAATTGGACAGGCGGGACTTGTCATTATTGGAATCACGGCACTTGCCGCTGTGCTGACGGGCATTATCGGCGGCTACCGCGCTTCTATCCGTATCCTCACTACAATGGCGGAAGACAAGATACTTTCCGAGCGCTTTTCCAAGATAAGCAACAGCATTATGTTTATTATGCTGATTTCCGTTTCGCTGGCACTGTTCGGCAGGAATACGCTCAACTGGTTCGTTGACCTGACCTCCTTCGGTGCTATCGTCGGGTTTGGTTATACCTCTGCGGCAGCCTTTAAGCTGGCAAAAACCGAGAACAACAGGCACATTGAAATGACAGGCGCAGTCGGCACGGCGATCTCTGTGCTGTTCGTTATCGTTCAGCTCGTACCGAGACTTACTGCTATGGAAGCTATGGGCGGGCAGGCATTTCTGCTGCTGTCCTTCTGGTGTCTGGTGGGCTTCGTGTTCTACTGGCGCACCGTTACGAAGGGCAGTCTGACCGAATACAGCGGTATGTCCGCTTCTGGCGTGGTGCTGTTCGCGCTGATCGTGTACTCGGCTTTTATGTGGCTCGCAAAACTGATAGCCGCAAAGGAGAGCATAGATGAGGTGCGCTCTGCGCTCGTATATGGAGGTATCGTTCTATTGACCATTATTTTCATCGGACTTGTGGTCATGCTCTATGTGCAGAATCTTGTCCGCAAAAAGCACGAGGCTTCCGAGCGTGAGAAGATAAGGGCAATGGAGAGCGACCTTGCAAGGAGTCAGTTTCTCTTTAATATGTCTCATGACATACGAACACCGATGAATGCTATCGTCGGCTATACAGAGCTTGCAATGAAGCTGCCCGCTTCTGATGAGATGCACGATTACCTTGTCAAGATCGAACGCTCCAATCAGCAGCTTTTGACACTGATAAACGATATCCTTGAAATGAGCCGGATAGAGAGCGGCAACATCGAGCTGGAGTACGCTCCCTGCGATCTGACGAGTATCTTCAAGGGGATAGACGAGCTTTTCTCCGAGCAGATGAAGCAAAAGAAGCTTGAGTTTGCGGTGCATTTCTCACAGATCAAAAACCGCTTTGTCTGGTGTGACGAGAAAAACCTCACCCGTGTGATCGTAAGTCTGCTCAGCAACGCACATAAATTCACCCCCGAGGGCGGCAGCGTTTCTGCTTCGGTTTCGGAAACAGGCAGCGAGGACGGCTACGGCGCTTACGAGATACGAGTCCGCGACAACGGTATCGGTATGTCAAAGGAATTTGCAGATAAAATGTTCACTCCATTTGAACGTGAACGCACTTCTACAGCCAGCGGTGTCGAGGGAACAGGGCTGGGTCTTCCGATCTCAAAGAGCATAATCGACCTCATGGGCGGTACAATTGATGTGTATACTGCTCCCGGTAACGGCACAGAGATCGTGCTTTTGCTGAAATTCCGTCTTGCCGACGAAAGCGAGCTGCCGCAGAACGAGCCAACGCCTGAAGCGGCGGAGAAGACAGTGGACTTTTCTACAAAGCGCCTGCTGGTCGTTGAGGACAACCCGGTAAATATGGAGATAGCCAGGATGATACTGACGCAGGCCGGCTTCACGGTGGAAGCTGCTGAAAACGGACAGATCGGGCTTGATATGGTCAAGGCTTCGCCAGACGGATATTATGATGCGATACTGATGGACATTCAGATGCCCGTTATGGACGGACTAACCGCCGCAAGAAGCATCCGATCGCTTGAAAATCCAGTGCACGCCAATATTCCCATTCTTGCGATCACGGCAAATGCTTTCAAAGAGGACGAGGAAAAAGCGAAGGAAGCCGGAATGCAGGCGCATATTGCAAAGCCGATCGACGTGGACAAGCTGCTCGTCACTTTGGCAAAGGTGTTGTCGGAGCATGAAAAATGAGGAAAACTATGTCTACATAGAGCATTCTCAGAACAATATGCAAGCCGCACCGCCTTGAAAAGCGAGATAGAGGAATGGCTGAGGTGTCCCGTGTCGGAGCTGGATATTGTGGCGACGATGAACCTTATAAACAACGCCGCACCTCTTGCGGAACACGGTATCGCCTGCGTGCTGACTATTGAGGGCGCAGCGACGATGTTCGATCCCGCCCGATTCGCATTCCGTCCGCTGACTCCGGAGTTATCGTTTACCTCGGTGCTTGCGTGGAAGAAGCTGAGTCCCTATTCGGGTGCGGCAGGAAAATTCCTTGAATATATCAAAAGTGTTCAAACTGAAAAAATGTGCAGGAGAAATCAATATGAGACGCAGTGACAGAGAAATCACCGATAGCAGTGCAATCGAATCATTCATCGCAAAGGAACAGATCATCAGGATCGCTTTCTATGATGATGGAGATATTTATATCTTTCCGGTCAATTATGGGTACATCCGAGAAAATGGAAAATACTCATTCTGTTTTCATGGTTCAAGAGCAGGCAGAAAATTTGAGCTTGCAAAAGCATCGCCCAAAGTCGGATTTGAGATTGACGGCAAGTATGAGCTTCTTGAAGCAGAAACAGCCTGCGATTTTTCGGCGAAATTCCAGAGCGTGATAGGAACAGGTATGCTTTCTCTTGTTGAGGATAAAACTGAAAAGATACTTGCTCTTAACTGCCTTATGAAACAAACTACAAATAAACCTGTTTGGGAATACAAAGATGAAATGCTGAACGGTGTTGCGGTATTCAGACTTGATGTTGATAAAATGTCTTGCAAGGCTAAGTGAAAAAGAAAAACTATACATTTCAGGCATACCTAAGTATAAGATATAAGTATTTTACATATTGAGCAAACTATGCTATAATGAGTACAGGACATAAAACCTGTACTCTTTTTTTGTGGGTTGATAAAATGAAAGTGACGAATACGAGCATTACCGACAAGGAGATATCCGAAGTTCTTTCACATGCAGGGCTTGATGATAAGCAGATAAAGGCTTTTTTTCGGGGTGCTGCGGGGCAGTTAAGAATGATACGATCTGTTGATAAAATACAATAAAAAAATTCCCCTATTAAGGAATCAGACCTTAGAGGAGTGTGGTTAAAGTTAATTATTTGTATTATTTCAAGCAATAGAATGGAACGGAACACACCATCGTTTTGGTCTTTATTTGGTACTTATCGGTCTTTAAAACCCACATCAACTTAGTTGAAAACTATTGCTCTATGTTGCTCTAAAAGTGCGGTATTTCGTGCTTTTTCAGCGGTTAATGAAAATTGCTGAAAGCATAGAATTCGATTCGAGTCCAACTGGGGGAGTTCTTCAAGACCGCAAACATTTAGTTTGCGGTCTTTTTTGTGTTAAAATCTTTTCATCTGTAAAAATCGTAAAAAATGACCGACTCTTTTTATCATAGTATACAAAATTTTAATAAACATCATTTAAATTGATGACAATTCGTCCATAGTTTGGTATAATTTATAAAACAGCTGTGATTTAGATGCTTTTAGTTATGGAGGTGACAGTGATGGTAAGACTTGATGACTATCCAACGCATGAACTTAACGGGATAAGTTATCGCTGCGGAAGAGTCAGGCCATTTGGTGCCAGCCTTGTGGGCGACGGGATAGTGAATTTTTCTGTTTTTTCAAAGCACGCTGAATCCTGTGAACTTCTTCTTTATAATTGTGGCGAGCCTGAACCTTTTGCTGTCATACCGTTCCTTAATGAATTTCGCATAGGCAATGTGTTTTCTATGATAGTCTACGGCCTTGATTATGAGACACTTGAATATGGCTATCGCTTTGACGGGATATATGCACCTAAAGAAGGGCACAGGTTCAACAGAGACAATGTACTTCTTGATCCCTATGCAAAGCTTGTGGGCGGCAGGGAAAAATGGGGCGTTGCTCCTGGGGAAGGTTCCGGGTTTGTCCACCGTGGAAAAGTCATTCCTGTAGACTATGACTGGGAGGGAGATAAACCACTGGAGCTGCCAATGCAGGATCTTGTTATCTATGAGATGCACGTTCGCAGCTTTACCGCAGACAGCTCATCGGGGGTAAAGCATAAGGGAACTTTTGCAGGGATCATCGAAAAGATACCTTATCTTAAAGAGCTTGGTATAAACTGCATTGAGCTTTTGCCTATTTTTGAGTTTGATGAGCTTGAAAACAGCCGTGTTGTAAACGGTGAGCGGCTATATAATTACTGGGGATACTCGACTGTTAATTTCTTCTCCCCAAAGGCAGGCTATGCTACAGCTTCAGCCTTCGGTCTTACAGCAGAAGAACTGAAAAACATGATAAAACACCTTCATAGATCAGGCATTGAAGTCATACTTGATGTGGTGTTCAACCACACTGCAGAGGGAAACGAGAAGGGGCCAAGCATTTCTTTCAGGGGAATAGATAACAAGACCTATTATCTTCTTTCTCCAGAAGGTGAATACTATAATTTCAGTGGCTGTGGAAACACTATGAACTGCAACAACGCTGTTGTCAGAAGCTTTATCTTAGATTGTCTTCGCTACTGGGTGTCGGATTATCATATAGACGGGTTCAGATTCGATCTTGCGTCTATCCTCTCCCGTGACAGCAGTGGTGCGCCTATGGCCAATCCTCCGCTGCTCGAGACCCTTGCAAACGATCCTGTGCTTGGAAAGACCAAGCTGATAGCTGAAGCCTGGGATGCAGGCGGGCTTTATCAGGTGGGAAGCTTTCCTGCCTGGGGGCGCTGGGCAGAATGGAACGGGAAGTATCGTGACTGTATCAGGAAGTTTGTGAAAAGCGATGCTGGCTGCGGTCCCGAACTCATATACAGGCTGCAAGGTTCCTGTGATCTTTACGGAGACCGTTCCGCAGAGGCATCCATAAACTTCATCACTTGTCATGACGGCTTTACGCTGTATGACCTTGTGTCATATAACGAAAAGCACAATCTCGCCAACGGTGAGGACAATCGTGACGGCTGTGACTGCAACGACAGCTGGAACTGCGGTTCTGAGGGAGAGACCGATGACTTTGAGGTAAATGCTCTTAGGCGGCGCCAGATAAAAAACGCTGCTGCGCTGCTGCTTTTGAGCCGTGGTATACCGATGCTGCTTTCAGGCGATGAGATTCTGAACACACAGCAGGGCAACAATAACGCTTACTGTCATGACAGCCCTATATCCTGGCTGGACTGGACAGGGCTTGAAAACAATCGTGATGTTTTTGACTTTTTTAAAACCCTGATTTCTTTCAGAAAACAGCACCCTGTTCTTCGCAGGAGCGACTTTTTTACAGGTGTAAACTCTTCCGGCTATCCTGAGCTTTCCTTCCATGGTGAAGAGCCCTGGAATATCAATGTTTGTGAGCCTTTCCTGACCTTTGGTATGATGTATGCAGAACCGGCGGCGGATTTTGGCGTGGATAAGGACAGCTTTATATACTGTGCGGTTAATGCTCACTGGGAACCACATTCTTTAGGTCTTCCGATAGTTCCGGAGGGTATGAAGTGGTCGATAGTCGCATATACCGGAGACGGCTCTCTGGATGGAAACACTGTAACTGACAGAGCAGAGCTTATGCCAAGAAGCCTGATGCTTCTGATAGCGCAGAAGCCTTCGAGACGAAGAAAGAAATAGTAAACCTACCTATATATAATGGTTAAAAGAGGATAATCATTATGAAAAACATAGCTAGCAATAAAAGAATTATAATACGAAGATGCACGCTGTCTGTTATGCTGCTTGGTATGCTGATATGCCTTTTGTTCTGCTGTTTTCCCAGAGTCAGTGCAGGAGCATAGGGCGAATATGGAAAGACGATGTATACTTCTTTGACCGCCAGACCGTCCGAAAACGGCCGGCTTACGGCTTCCGGCACAGATCTTGTGGACAGCGAGGGATACGCTGTCCAGTTGCGTGGTGTCAGCACTCACGGTCTTGCCTGGTATCCGGACTACATAAACAACAGCCTGTTTATAGAAGTCTCCGCCGATTGGAACTGTAATCTTATCCGTCTTGCCATGTATTCGGAACTTTACTGTGACGGCGAAAAGAAAGAGAATCTGAAACTTATGAAAAAGGGCATCGATGCAGCTATAAAGGATGATATGTATGTCCTTGTGGATTGGCATATCCTTGCTGACGATGACCCGAATATAAACGTTGATGAGGTCATCGAATTCTTTGATATGATCGCTGAAGAGTATAAGGACAGCCCGAATCTCTTGTTTGAGATATGCAATGAGCCAAACGGCACAACCAACTGGGGCGATGTTCTCAAATATTCAAACAAGTTTATCCCTGTCATCAGAAAACATATCTGATAAGGACGAGACCTCTGCTTTTTTCAAACCGGGATTTGATCCTAAGAAAGGCAGCATTGAAGATGAGGATCTGACAGTCTCGGGACTTTGGGTCAGAGAGCTTATCCGTGGCGCTGAACCATCATATATCGACGCACCTTCAGCAACGGTAGAAAAGGGCTTTCGTTAGATTTCAAATAGGTATATTTCTATTATACCACATTGTCTAACAAAAGGGGAGCATTTCACATGAGGTATCTGTCTTTTTTGCTGATATTATTATGATCAGTCAGCTGCCAGCCTGTACTTCTGCCCATAAGCCGTATAGCTTTCAATAAACTGTGGTGTTCTTTCAGCTTTCAGAGCAGTCATATATTCATGGCTGAGGAGCTTTGCCTGTCCTATCTCGATAATGGCTACAGCAATATTGGAACAATGGTCGGACACTCTCTCGCAGTTGATGAGCAGATCGGAAAGGTATACACCAAGTTCCGGACTGCATTCGCCTGTACGAAGTCTGGAGATATGCTTGTCACGTATCGTGGCTGTCAGGT
>JAFTCS010000008.1 GCA_017454565.1 Clostridia bacterium | reverse complement strand
CTCACTGCTTTCGAGCAGGCGTTTTGTAACGGAAAGTCCGTCATAGCTGAGCTTGTACTGTATCCTGCCTTTCAGCTTTTTTTCACAGTGAGGACAGTACAGATCTGCATAAAATGACTTGTTACGGGATTTCCAGCCTTTCGGAGCTTCGCAGCGGGAAGAACACACATCACAGAGAATAAACATGTCATCCTTGTTGACAAGAGGATTGTTTATATCATAGATATATGTACTGTGAAAATTCAGGCGGGCATAAAACTCATCGTCCACAACACGGATGTATGAAGCAAACCGTTCGGCATCGTATATTTTTTTCAGTATACGGGCGGTGAGTATGCTGTCGCCCACAGCGCGGTGCAGAGGAATGTCATCGGCACTGATATCAAGCATTTCGGCAGCAGACTGCAGGGCAAGCTGGTTCTTTCCGGAACCGATCACATCCTGACAGTAAGCCTGAACATCGGCGTATTTTTTTAAAAAGGGTATCTTTTGAGAGTGGTTGTAGTATTCGCAGTTAGTCTCAAGGGCACTCAGATCACTGGTGCTCCAGCTCATAATCACGCAGCCTTCGGTAAATTTTCTGAACTTGCTTATGGCATAGTTGAAAGTAGCGCCGTGGACAAGGTCGTCATTTGTGAGCTGAGTCAGTTCTCTCACCTTGGAATTAAGGCGTCTGGTGATCTCCGGCCGGATGAATATGGAGAACTGACCGATGGTTTCCATCTTTTCATTGACCTTTACGGCGCCCAGCTCAATTATTTCGTTTATAAACTTTTTGGTTTTCTTACAGTAACCGCTGTTCCATTCAAGGTCAAAAATAACAAAATCCATAATCAGTTGCCCCTGCTCTGTGCTTTCAGACGCTGTTCCTTATTGAGTATCATTTTTCTCATGCGTATGGAACCGGGAGTTACCTCTACAAGCTCATCATCGGCTATGAATTCAAGGGACTGCTCCAGACTGAGTATAGTCGGCGGTGTGAGCTTGAGAGCTTCATCAGAGCCAGACGCGCGTGTGTTGGTCATGTGCTTTTTCTTGCAGACATTGACGACCATGTCCTCATTTTTCGGGTTAGCCCCTATGACCATTCCCTCGTATACCTCTACACCCGGTCCGATAAACAGTCTGCCCCTGTCCTGAGCTGCAAACAGACCGTAAGCTGTACTCTCGCCGGTTTCATGGACGATAAGAGAACCCTGAAGGCGAGACTGTATTTCTCCCTTGTATTCCTCATAACCGTCAAAAATGTGGTTCATAATGCCGTTGCCGTTTGTATCGGTCATAAACTCGGAACGGTAGCCCATCAGGCCCCTGGCAGGGATCTTGAATTCAATGTGAGTAACTCCGGATTCACGGGTACCCATGTTGAGCAGCTCGGCTTTTCTGGGACCAAGCTTTTCCATGATCGCACCGACATAGCTGTCGGGCACCTCTATCATCAGCAGTTCCATTGGTTCGCAGAGCTTGCCGTCTATCTCTTTCATAATAACTTTCGGGCGGGATACCTGAAACTCAAAGTTCTGGCGGCGCATGGTCTCTATGAGAATCGAAAGATGCAGCTCGCCTCTTCCGCTTACCTTAAAAGTATCTGCTGAATCTGTCTCCTCCACACGCATAGCCACGTTTGTCTCGACCTCTTTGAACAGTCTTTCCCTGATGTTTCTGGAAGTTACATATTTACCCTCGCGGCCGGCAAACGGACTGTTGTTGACCATAAACAGCATTGAAACTGTGGGTTCGTCTATTTTTACAAAGGGAAGCGGCTCCTGATGCTCGGGGTCGCAGGCTGTCTCACCAATGTTAAGGTCGGTTATGCCTGAAACTGCGACAATATCACCAAGGGCTGCGCTTTCGGCTTCAACTCTTTTGAGTCCCTCAAACTGATAGAGTCTGCTTATCTTGGCGTTTTTCCTGCTGCCGTCGTTATGGCACAGCACAACATTCTGACCGACCTTGCAGCTGCCGCGTTCTACCCTGCCTATGCCTATTCTTCCGACATAATCATCATAGTCCACGTTCGAGAACAAAAGCTGGAGCGGGCCGTTCATCTCTCCCTCGGGAGCAGGTATCTCTTCAAGTATCTTTTCAAAGAGAGGCTTCATGTCTGTTCCCTGCTTGTGCGGGTCAAGGGAAGCATAGCCGTCTCTTGCAGAAGCGTAGACAACAGGAAAATCAAGCTGATCCTCATCCGCACCCAGCTCAATAAAGAGGTCAAGGACCTCATCGACAACCTCATCGGGCCGCGCGCCGGGACGGTCTATCTTATTTACAACGACCAGCGGCTTCTTTCCAAGACCGAGAGCCTTTTTCAGAACGAACCTTGTTTGCGGCATACAGCCCT
>JAFTCS010000078.1 GCA_017454565.1 Clostridia bacterium | reverse complement strand
GTTCACGTTGAAATACTCGCTTGAAGCAAGCAGAGTCTCGGAATAACCGCCCTTGTCCTGCTTTTCGCCCTGCGGCTTTGTGGGGCGCGCAGGGGGAACGAGCTTTGTTACCTCGCAGGCTTTTTCGATATGCAGCTCACGGGGCTTGCCGTCCTTTCCGACTCTTCCGTAGTCGTAGATGCGGTAAGTGGTATTGGAGTTCTGCTGTATCTCGGCTATAAGGATACCCTTTCCGATAGCATGGAGAGTGCCGCTTTCTATAAAGAAAACATCGCCCTTATGCACAGGGACATTGTTTGTCACTTCAAGCAGAGTATTGTTCTTGATGCGGTCTGCAAATTCCTCGCGGGATATCTCATGCTTAAAGCCGTAGAGCAGCTCTGCGCCTTCCTCGCAGTCAACGATATACCACATCTCGGTCTTGCCGTATTCGCCCTCGACGCGCAGTGCATACTCGTTGTCCGGGTGAACCTGAACGGAGAGATTGTCCTTTGCGTCGATGAGTTTTATGAGGATAGGGAAATACTCGAAGCGCTCACAATTCTTGCCGAGCACCTTTTTGCCCTCTTTTTCGATATATTCATCAAGCGTTCTGCCGGCATACTCGCCGTTTTCGATCACGCTTTTCCCGTCTTTATGGCATGAAAGCTCCCAGCTTTCGGCAACCTTGTCTGCGTCCGACTTCTTGCCGTATTCGTCTCTGAGCCTTGTTCCACCCCAGATGTAGTCCTTGCACGGAGCAATAAGTTTCATTGCGTACATTCAAACAACCCCTTTATATGATATAGAATAATTATACCACAAAGAATTATAAATGTAAAGCTATTTTTGAGAAATAGGAGCCGGGCGCAGAAATCTGCGTCCGGCAAGGGTATGTAGCTCAGACTGTCTGTTTTTTCACGCCGAAAAACAGTCTGAAGATCCACGCGAGGGGCTTCGGGCTCTTCATAACAAACACTTTCATATCGTTCCTCCGTCTATTTGCAGTTATTTTTCAGCAGCAGTCCCGCCGCTATCAGAAGCACGGCAAGGAAGATGAGCAGGAACCGGTACGAGAGGAAGCAAAGCCATACAGCCCCGCCCGCGATCAGCAGTACCGATATCACGCACAGCACGCAGTTCGGTCTCCGTCTCCTGTACCTCATTCCGCTCACCCCTTTCCGGCTCTTACAGTTTATTCTGTTCGCGGGAAAGTGTTACAGAGATTTTTTGCGAGAGATTTTAGAGAGATTTGAGAGAGATTTCAGAGACCGGGCGCTGCCCGGACCCGCCAGGTCTGTCGGTCAGCCCCTCTGTCACCTGACGGTGACACCTCCCCGTTAGCGGGGAGATCACCTTTAAAAAGGGGGCTGGACCCCCTAAACTTGATTCCGTGATACGGAAATTAGGGGGTCTGGAAACCATTAGAAAAAAAACAGCCCCACAGGGGTTCGGCTCTCCTGCGGGACTGACATTTATGAGACTTTTATCTGTATTTTTGCTGTACTGCTGCCGGATTTTGCGGTAATAACAGCAGTACCGGCTTTCTTCGCGGTGACCTTTCCGCTGCTGGATACTGTCGCTACACTCGATTTGGAGCTTGACCATGTTATACCCGATGTTCCGGCATCGGTCGAAAGCTGCATCGCATCACCGACTTTCATGGGTATTGTTACGCAACTCAGCTTTGAACCCGACGAGGACTCAGATGACGGGTAGGTTATTTTTATCGTGGCTTTGCCTGAGCTACCGCTACTTCCACCCCATATATACTGCTTTTCAAACCTGATATAATATGTACCTTTTTCCATATCATTGTATGTAAGAGTACCTTTAAGTTTTTCTACAGTTTTATTCCATGAGCATTGTGCAATACCTCTGATTGAGTTGTAAACACGACCTGAAGAGAAGTTACTTGCGTCTGGCACATACTTTTCCCCGTTTTCGTCATATATGTACACATATAAGTTTGAAACACCACTGGAAGAAATAGAAATAACGATCTTACCTTTTTTGCTTAATTTAACAGAGTAATCCGATGTAACTTCTTTATTTCCTTCATATTTTATAGTTTTGGTATCTCCGCTTGAAAAAGCCTTTGCGGTGTCTGCTATACTCTCCGCCCCTGCCTGCACCGCAAAGCAGCACACAAACAATCCCACCGACAGCAGAACCGCTGTCATTTTCTTGAATTTTGACATATTTTCGTCCTCCTTGTTGTTTTTGCGAAAACAAAAAAGCGCGCAGCACAGGGCTGCACGCCGAAAAATGCAGCTCTATGCCGCGACGCAATTAAATTTTCGCATTTGACTGTATATTATAGCCCAAAGAGAACACGAAAAAACGAGCTCACATTTTTACCATAGTAAAAATGCTCTCATAAAGACACAAATAATACCACATTTCCCTCGAAAAAGCAATATTTAATTGAAAAAAGCCAATTTAAGAAAAATATTTCAATAACTCGTAATAAAAATTATATAAAACTATTGACAAGTTATTAAGATCGTGCTATAATGGCATTGTAAACAAAATCTGTGAACTGTTTGCAGACTTTCAAAGTTCCGTGTAACGGTCATCAGGTTTAGGGATCAAACCCCTTTTTAAAGGGGTTTGCGGGTCCGGGCAGCGCCCGGTCTCTAATATCTCTCTAAAATCTCTCTAAAGTCTCTCAAAAATCTCTACGAGAAAGAAGGTGAGCCGATGAACAAGAGCGTTTACAGTCTTGTGCTATCGGACGAGGTAGTGGCGGCAGTGGACAGAGCCGCATACAGGGCGGGAATGAGCCGTTCGGCATTCATCAACAGCGTGCTCGCGGAAGCGGTCTCCTACACCACTCCCGAAAAGCGTATGAGCGACATTTTCTCCGAGATCGAACAGCTTATGAGCGGCGATATCTTCCGCATCATGCCGCGCCCGTCGGATTCCGCACTTGCTATACGATCGGCTCTTCAATACAAGTACAAGCCGGTTATCCGCTACGGGATAGAACTTTACCGCAGTTTCGACACAAGT
>JAFTCS010000077.1 GCA_017454565.1 Clostridia bacterium | reverse complement strand
TATAAAAAAAGCAGCGATTACAAGACCGAGAACGACAAGCTTGTCATGGTAGCTTCTCTCATCGGCAATACCAACGACTGGAGCAACAACAAGCAGAATCTGGTCTACAGAATGCACCAGATCGGACTGCTGCTGAAAGGAACCACCTATTCCGATCTGGACGGCAAGAGCATTTATCAGAAGGTATATGACTACTACGCAAGAAAAAGCCTGTTCTCAGGCGAGATCTATGACAAGGCAGTCCCCTATATAGACAGCGTTGTCTATGAATATCTCTATGCTTATTCCGTTCTGATGGAGTGTATGGAGGCATCATTGAAGGTCTCAAGATTTACCCCGGAGGACGAAGCTTCCCTTTCTGCTAAGGTCTCCGAGGAATACAGGAAGCTCAAATCAAACAGCGGGAGCGTCATTGAGGATGAGATCGGCACAGAGGCGCTGATGATGTTCAATTTCCACGATGAAAAAAGCTTGATCTCCCAGTACTCCAACTTCATCTACAATGCCGAAAACAGCCGTTTTACCTATCTTGACAAGGGTAATACCAAGATTGCTGTCAAGCCCATCCTCGGCAGCAAGGAGACAGGACGGGAATCAGATGTCAACGAAATCGAAGTCATCGAAGATGGCGGCAGCAATAATACCCGTGCTCATGAGATCTACAACAACGGTATCTACAGATACCAGAATGCCCTTGACGGTATCCAGTTTATTTCCTCTGCAAAGCTGGGCGAAATGGGAACCTATGTATCCGAAAACTATCAGAGCACCAAAAGCGTATGGGATTTTCTCAGCGACAGGGGTTTTGACCTTGGAGTAACCGACAGCAACACCACTATGCTGGTGACCAATGCAAAGGTCAAGCAGTGGGGAAAGACAAATTCAAGCAACATATGGGGAGAGTATAACAAGGATCAGTACCAGGGCTATACAGGCTTTGTCTATAACAATGAGAGTCTCACTCCCAAGGATGTGCTTCTCTATACACTGAATCACAGAAAAGTGCAGGATTCCCTTGCCTATCAGGCTATTGCCTATAATCATTATTACAGATCCTATGCGCCCGACACCATCAAAACAAAGCCTCTCAAAATATTCTATTTTGAACAAGATACCTTTCATAATGTTTCAACATTTTCCTATGACTCAAAAATCAATTCTGTCATAGTCAACGCAAAAGCCACCGGCGCTACAGGCCGTCAGACCGTAAAGGTGCAGTACAGACAAGACAGTGACGATGCGTGGACGACCTCCTATGCTCCTTCCTCCGTCATTCCGTTGGAAAGAGGCTACACCTACGAGTTCCGCACGGTCATCTCCGATGAGGCCGGCCACAAAGAAACCACCGATACATTTTATGTTGAATCACCCACATTTGTGGAAGCCAAGGAGCCCTATATCGACAGCGACGGCGATTATCATCTCGGTAATGTGGCGTACTTTTCCAACAAAGGCAAATACTATGCTGTCAACGAAGACGGCAGCATGGGCGAGGAGCTGAGCGATGTAACCCTATCTTACTTTGAGTTCCGGCCTCTTGACGACGGAACCTATCAGGTCAGATATTATACCGGTTCATATGAAAGCCTTGAGAACAATT
Source organism: Clostridia bacterium (assembly GCA_017454565.1). Lineage (GTDB taxonomy): Bacteria > Bacillota > Clostridia > Oscillospirales > Acutalibacteraceae > UBA1213. The sequence goes on along the minus strand of JAFTCS010000077.1, from coordinate 3,192 downwards.
CGCTTATCCTTCCCAAAACCTTTGAAGGCAAAAAGATAACCGTTATCGGTGACGGAAGAGACGGTTTTATCCGTGCATATGGCAGAACCAAATATGTCAATATTATTCTGAATGAAAACATTACAAAAATCCAGAGCGCTGCATTCAGAAATGCAATGCTCAGAAAAGTTCAGGGCAATACCTCCGGGTTGTCGGTTATCTGTTCCGATGCGTTTACGGGCGCAAAAACCTCTGATGGATATCTGTCTATAAACCTTGATTATCCCGGCGAGGTCCGGGTTGACCCGGATGCCTTCAACCAGAATGCAAGAGTCATTTTCGATCTGAAACACCAGACAACCCTTTCCCGTGATAATGCCGGAGAAGGAAAGAGACAATATTATTTCACCGACGCTCATCCCTACGGAGAACCCATTTGGGATTGGTCTGACGACCACAGCAGCGCTAAGGCAACCTTCACCTGTACCGATTCAAGATGCAAACATCAGGAAATAGTTAGTGCAACTGTCACAAAGAACGGCTTAAGATATGAAGCCAAAGTTGTATTTGAAGGCAAGACATATACGAACGTATATAATATCCCCCACACCCATACCTACGGTGAACCCACATGGACATGGTCTGACGACTGCAGCAGAGCTAAGGCCACCTTCACCTGTACTGATCCGGACTGCGGACATGAAGAAATCGTTGGTGCGGTTGTCACCACAACCGATAATGACGGAAAACCAACATATACGGCAACCGTTGAGTTTAATGGACAGACTTATACAGATACGAAAACTGTCGGTTACGTTCCGAGAACGGAGCCTTATATTGACAGCACCGGCGCATATATTCCCGGTATCATCGAGCATTATGAGTTTGAAGGCAAAAACTTTGCCAAGAATGCGAACGGCAGTATTGGTGAGGAATTGAGCGATATTACTTTTTCTTACTTTGACTTTGACCTCCTTGACGATAATACCTACCGTATAATCCGTTACAAAGGTACCTACGAGGCACTGACTAACGATGAACTGGTCATCCCCAAAACCTACAACGGTAAAAAGATCACTGTGATCGGTGATGGCAGAGACAATTTTATCCATGCACAGGGCAAGATAAAATATGTTCATCTTGTTTTGAATGAAAACATTACAAAAATCGAGAGTATAGCATTCCGATATGCAATGCTCAGACGAGTACAGGGAAATACCTCCGGTTTGTTAGCTATCGGTTCCGATGCCTTTTATGGCGCGAAAACCTTCGATGGATATTTATCAATTAAGCTTGACTATCCCGGTGAAGTTCAGGTTGATGCGGGTGCTTTCAGTCAGATTACAAGGGTTGTTTTCACTCTGAAACACCAAACAACTATTTCCCGTGAGAATGCCGGAGAAGGAAGAAGACAATATATTTTCACCGATGCCCATATCTATGGAGAACCCACATGGTCATGGTCTGACGACCACAGTAAAGCAAATGTTTCCCTGACCTGCATTGATGAAAGATGTCAGCACAAGGAAAACAGAAATGCCAATGTTGTCAAAACAGAAGAAACAGACAATATCATCTATACCGCAACGGTTGAGTTCGGCGGCAAGACCTATACAGATACCTACACCGAAGCCAAAGATCACATCCACGCCTACGGTGAACCCGCATGGACTTGGTCTGAGGACCACACAAGTGCGAAAGCAATCTTCAACTGTACTGACAATGACGACACACAAACAGTCGATGCAGAGGTCACCAAGACCGAAGAAACTGACAAGATCATCTATACCGCAACGGTGGAGTTCGGCGGAAAAACCTACACCGACACCTATACCGAAAAGAAGGAAGAAGTTCCTGTTTACTATCCTGCTGCAAAGCCCTATATTGACGACGAGGGAGAATATATTCTCGGCTACAAGGAGCATTACAGATACAAGGGCAAGTATTATGCAGTAAACAGTGATAAGTCCGTCGGTGAGGAAGTTACCGATATCTGGATCTCCTATTTCAGGTTCGCGCTCCTGCCAAATGACACATACGCTATTGAGTATTACACAGGCGCCACAAAGGATCTTACAGAGATCGTCATTCCCAAGACCTACAAGCACAAGAAAGTCACCACTCTCGGCACCGATAACCTGGACGTATTCATCAAAGGAGGCAAGCCTCAGTTTGAACTGGTTCTCAATGAAAACATCGCCGAGATCAAGTCCTGCGCCTTCAACAAGATCGGCGTCACAAAGGTAAGCGGCGACTCCTCCGGACTCTGCAAAATCGGCGAATATGCTTTCTCCTGGGTCAACAAGACCGGCGGATATGCGCTGGACATTACCTTTGCATATCCGGGTGTTATTACGACAGGCGATGCAATTTTCAATCATGTCAACGCCACGCTCCGTCTCGGACACGGCACCACCTTCAGCAATACCGATTTCAGAGCAGCAAGCGTGAAGTACATTTTTGACGACTCTCACACCTACGGCGAACCCACATGGGAGTGGGCTGACGATCGAAGCAGTGCCAAAGCAATATTTACCTGCACCGATCCAAGATGTGATCATACGGAAACTATTGATGCAATAGTTTCACCTAAAGAAGGAGAAGAATTTGCTGAATACACAGCCAAAGCGGTTTTTAACGGAGTTGTATATTCCAATATCAGAGCGGCTGCGTGGTCAGCTTTTGAGCTGGAGATCATAGATAGCGGGAAAAGCGGCGAGATTACGATTCCTGAACCGAACAGCACCCCCAAAACAGGAGATACATCATCTGCGGCAGCGGCTGCTGCGATTCTTCTGACAAGCCTTACAGCGGCGCTCCTCCTTGCAATGAAGCGCAGGAAAGATGAAGAAGCCTGATCGTAAGGCATCCGATGGCAGCAAGCCAACATAAAGCTTATGAAAATGAAAAAATGCTGCCTTTCAAACTTGCAAATCAGCAGCCTGTATGCTATAAGGCTATAATAAGGTAAAAAAGCACTATGACCCCGGGTGACTCTCCTCAACCTGATCCGGGCGCCCAAAATAATCTTTGAAAAAAATAAAGAACAGAATCAAGAGACCTTGTAACGTGAGCGTAATGCTCACGTTGCGAGGGCTCTTCTTTGTTTCTCATACATATAGTTCTGTTATATTGTTGTTTTTGAGAAGACTGATATAATAGTGTTATCGAGTGTGGTATGCACACTCCTTGACTTTAACAGCAGAATACCTG
>JAFTCS010000076.1 GCA_017454565.1 Clostridia bacterium | reverse complement strand
TTATACTTTGATAAATCATCAGCTGATTGTGGGGGCTTTCCGGTCGCCCCCACACCCCTTCGGATATCACTCTAAGTAAGAATATTTTTGTCGTCTACTATAAAATGTCAGGGACGTTCCGCCCCCCGAACCCACAAAGAATTTCGCTCTCTGCGGAGAGCGACCAAGGGACTGCGCGCCCCTTGACCCTGCAAGCATTTGAAAAGGCTTGAGCGAAACTTTTGATTTTTTATCAGAGCTTGTTTCGACAACATAAACACAAGTTTTTTTGGAAGGGGGTCTGGGGGATAACCCTTTTTTTCAAAAAAGGGTTTCCCCCGGAAAAAAGGGTTTCCCCCGGAAAAAAGGGTTTCTCCCAGAAAAAAGGAAGTATTGAAAAAAAGGGGATACTGTGATAAAATATCAAAAGAACAAATATTGAATGATATATACGGAGGTATAATATGGCTACTATTCCTGAACAGCTTAAACAATTCGGATTCGGATATGATGTGCTTTCTCAGAAGGGCTATCGTGTTATCGAAGGCTTCGGCTTTATTGTGCATCTGAACATTTCCGATAAAATGTATACCCTCAGAGTACCCTGCGCTGTACGCAGTCCGGAAGAGGCGGCTCAGATGAACGGCGCTGTTGAAGCATACCTCAGAAATCCTCAATACAGCTTAAAAAGCGCAGGCTATGACGGAAGAATGATAAGTATGTGTTATGCTACAAAAAATATGGTACTTAATTTATCCGATAATCTTGGAACGCTTGTTGAGTTGTGTATGAATACTATCAGGCAGTTCAATGCGGTGCCTGTGTGCGGCAGCTGCGGACGTGCCGACAACCTTTCCGTATACGGATTGGAGAACAGGGTGGAATGTCTGTGCCCACAATGTTTTTCCGATGCAAGGAGCAAGATATCCGAAAAAGTAAGGGAGCAGTCCGAAAGAGTAGAAAATGTGCCTTTAGGCGTTGTCGGCGCCATAATGGGCGGTGCTGCCGGTGCAGTAATATGGCTGCTGTTTTCGCTTATGGGAAAGATTGTCTTTGTGGCAGGTATGGCAGCGGCGGTTGCATCTTTTTTTGCGTACAGGCGGCTGGCAAAAAAAGTATCTAAGCTTGGGCTGATCCTCTCGCTTGTCATAGGCTTTGTGATGATGCTTATCGGAATGTACTTTGCTATTGGTCTTGATGTGTTCAATGGGTTAAAGGATATAGGAGCGCCGGTAAGCTTTGGCGAAGCACTTAAACTCATACCCGATTATATCCGTCTGAATACCGGAGCTGTTTTGTTCAATAATATATTTGGTGTACTGACATATATCGGCGGCGCGGTAATATGCGTTATGCAGTACAGGAATGACAATAAGATCAAAGGACGGGCGGTTCTGCTTGCCTCGGACAATAAAATCTGATCGGCGGTGAAGGATTTGACTGAAAGCGAATTTCAGGAGTTTATAATTACACTCGGATACAGATATAACGAAAAGTCGAAAACTGCGTTCAATACCTTTGAGGGCTTTCATAACGTTATCGTTTTCAGAGAGAACGAGGGCAGATATTCCATGAGGCTGGAGTGTTCCTGCGACAGAGCCGAGGATGTTCAGACCGTGATGAAGGAGATAAGAACATTTCACGAGCAGCATAAAAACTATGTTTCCAAGGCTGTCCTGAAGCACCGTTTTCTGGAGATCGAACTGAAAATGACCATTGACTCCGACCTTGACAAAGAGCAGATCAGGGCGATGGTGCACACCATAACGGTGCTGTGCAAAAGCGGAAATCTTGCACCCACATGCAGGGTATGTGCAAGGCAGAGAAAGACCGGCGTTTACGTTGTGGGTACGGAACTCATGCCCATTTGCGATTCATGTATAGCGCGAAAAAGACGGCTTTACGAAAAACGCCGCGACATGTTCGACAAAAAACGCCAGAATATGCCCGGCGGCATTGTGGGAGCATTGTTCGGCGCGCTGCTTGGCGGCATGCTGAATGTTATGCTTTACCAGATCGTCCCTGTCAGGGGAGTATGGAGCGTGTTTGTAGTGGTGCTTTCTTTCGGCGGCTTTGTGGTGACAGGCAGAAGAGCCACCAAAAAAAGCGCCGTGATCTGTGAGATCATATCGGCGCTGGTGTTCATTCTTTCGGAATATGTTGCGATGATAATGGAAACTGCCATACTCATTGAAAGAGAGGGCGGAGGAATAGCCGTCTCTGAGTCGATAAGCATTACAAATTCGGGGCTTGCGGATACGTCGGTGCTGATGTCCGTTTTGCCTGAACTTATTGTAGGCTTAGTTCTGATGGTCGCTGTCGGTATTGTCTATCTGCTCAAGAGAATATTTACCCGTCCGATGAAAATATCCAAAAACCTGCTGTAACCGGTCGGGGGGCCAGCGTGACGCTGGACCCCTTTTCGCGTTCACGGTTTACTCTGACCAAAACTAAACCGATCGCGGCGGATACTTCTTTCTGTTGCTCCCTCTGTCACGGCTTACGCCGTCACACCTCCCTCTCAGAGGGGGATGTCAGCGCAGCTGACAGGGGGAGTACCCACAAATAATTTCTGTGCGCGAGCGGCAAAGTTTCGTCTTGTACTCAGAGCGTAGCGCAGCGCAGCGAACCCCGCGAATCGGCACCGGCGGCTCGCCGGCGCGAATCGGCACCGGCGGCTCACCGGCGCGAATCGGCACCGGCGGCTCGCCGGCGCGAATCGGCACCGGCGGCTCACCGGCGCGAATCGGCACCGGCGGCTCGCC
>JAFTCS010000075.1 GCA_017454565.1 Clostridia bacterium | reverse complement strand
GCCAGCGTGACGCTGGACCCCATTCGCGCCGGCAAGCTGCCGGTCAGAAAATCAATAAACATAGTCCGGGATGTAATCGCCGATATCGCTGTAGCCGTAGGAATCGCTGCTCTCCTGGGTCTGGTCGTCAGTCTTGATCTCGGCCTTGCACTTGTATGTCCACTTGCTGTCCCATGAATAAGGAACGCTCTTTCTGCCGCTGAGGAATATCGTCTGGTCGGCGGTGAGACCCTCAAAAGCATGGAACATAACATTTTTGACACTCGCAGGAACTACAATGACCTCCAGATTGCTGCTCTTGTAGAAAGCATGAGGTCTTATCTCTGTAACATTTTCGTTGATGTTATATACTGCGTCGCCGTTCCTTGCCGCAGGATAAGCCACCAGAGCCTTGTATTCCTTTGTATAGAGCACACCGTCATCAGACCGGAAAGCCTCTATGCCATTCTCAACACTTATATATGTGAGATTCTTACATCCTGCAAATGCCCAGTTCATAATATCCGTAACAGTATAGGGCAGAGTATAGCTTCCGGCTCTGCCCGACGGATAAGCCTCAAGGGTAGTCTTTTCCTTGTTGTAGAGCACACCGTCTACCGAGGTATAGTAGTTGTTGTCGGGGTCAACCTCAATTGAAGTAAGCCTGTCGCACTCATTGAACGCCCATTCGCCTATCTTTGTCACGCTTCTGGGAATGTGGATACTTGTAATGGTATCGCAGTCACGGAAAGCATACCTGCCTATCTCAGAGACTCCCTCCTTCAGGTAGACCTCTGTTACCTTCTTGTTCTTCCAGATTACATTGTCCTTGTCTGTATCCGGCAGATAACCGTTTCCGTCAATGACCGTAACACCGTTATCATAAATAGTATAGGTCAGGCCGTTTATACTGCCGTTCTCACTCACCTTGGCATCCTTAATAGAATTTTCCAGGCCGAAGGTCAGTGTGTATTCATCAAGAAGACTCTTGAGTTCGCCGTTGCCGGTTCTCTCGTAACCTCTTCTGAGAGCCCTGATAGATCCGGTATAGTTGCCTACAGCCTTGTAAGCCTCAGCCAGCTTCTTATAAGCGTCAATATTGTTCGGGTCTATCTCTATAGCCTTCTCAAAGGCAATGATAGCTTCATCATAGTCCTCATCGGACATGTACTTTTCACCCAGTGACATCTGCTCTCTTACAGCCTGTGAGTTCTTGCTGCCGGCGATCACCAGGATTATCGTAAGCACCGCACCGATGATAACGGCTATAAGCACTGCAATAATGGCAATCTTCTTGCCAGCAGAGCCTTTTTTTCCGGCTGCCTTTTCTTTCATCTGCGCTTCATTCTGGAATGCCATGTACTGCGGCTCGGCAGCAACAGGGTTCGCATCCGGAACATATACGGTGCCGCACTTGGGGCAAACACCAAAGCTTTCGTCAAATACGTTATTGCAATTCTTACAGCTTACCATGATAATATCTCCTTACATCCAAAATCCATTCAGGTCAGCGAGGTGATAAGCCCCTTTACCGCAACCCCCTGTGACACGGCGTAGGAAATTACGGATTCCGGCGGTTTTGCCGGCTGTTTTTTCACGCCGAGAGCTATATCCGAACAGTGATAAAGCTTCCGCAGCACAAAGTCAGAGGTTGCCTCTATCCCGCCGGAATCGAATGCCGTGACAAAGCACTCCAAAGCGTCAGGCGGCAGTGAAAGCTCATTTCGTGCGGTAAATGCTCCCTTTATAAATTCCAGCGGAACAGGTGTAGGGCTGCCGTACATTACAGCCACAAACAGCCTGAGAAATTCCCGCACGTCATCGGCGGCAAATTTATTCCCGGCGGAACCGGAGGCATCACACAGCAGAACGGTCTTGTCCTTGCGGCGCACTGCGTCTGCGCAGACACAGCCATGTACCAGTCTCTCGTCATGCATAAGCTTCAGTGTCACTATTACCGGCAGCAGCAGGCTTTTAGCATCCTCAAAGCTCATTTTTCCGTTTTTTGCTATTTCCTGCGAAAGCCTGATTTCCGACACATATTCACACACGGCATAAGCTCCGCCCTCAAAGGCTTTGCAGGTATACACCTTCGGAAATGAAACCATGTCCATAAGCGCAAGTCTCTTATAAGTATCCTGAAACCTTCCTTTGCGGCTGTAATGCTCATAGTCGGTGCTGCCGTCGCTGAATACCCTCAGCACCACGCGCCTTTTCATTATATTGTCATAGGCGCTGTACGAGGTAAACACCCCGTCATTCATATAAGCCGCACCCACATGATAACGGCTCTCAAACAGGGTATCCGGCTTCATAACGCCAACATCAGCGACATAGGAGCTTCTTTTGAATCCGCAGAATGGGCACTGCTCCTCCGCGCCTATGCTCTGCATGCAGGATATACAATACTTTTCGGGTTCCGTATTCATTCTAGTCAGCTCCTGACCTAATAGATTGCCGGCAATATAATAATTGATAAAAAAATAAAGTTTCGCTCAAGCCTTTTCAGCGGCAAGCTGCCGTTCCCAATTATAGTTTTTGAAAGTTAACTCGTTCCAAATGTTAATTTCTTTCCAAAACAAACCCGACAGCAGAGGCACTCCGCCTTGCAGGGTCTCAGTTATATTGCAGGATAACAACAGTTGTATTGTCCTGACTCTTGGTTGAATATCTCAGAGCTGCATCCGTCAGTTCATCAGCAGCCCTCTGCATATCGAAATAGTTGTCCGAGATTATGGCAAGTATCATCTGATCTGAAAGCGACTTATAAAGTCCGTCACTGCACAGAAGTATGATATCCCCCTGCATAAGCTGCAAAGGCACCTCGTTTTCATCCATGAGCGACACATTGCCGATCCCGAGAAAGCTTATCAGAGCCTCCGCCTTGTGCTCCTCACCGCGGTACTGCTCCAGGGTTATCTCACCCTTCATATACATATCGTTCAGCATCATCCTGTAGTTGTGCTCACGGACAATGCACTGTATGGTATTGTTCCTTATGACATAGATCTTGCTGTCGCCCACCGATATCCAATCCATACAGCCGTTGCAGGAATAGACCGCTGCAAGTGTAGTACCAGCTCCAAGGGGTCTGCCGCTGCTGTCACAAAGCTTTGTGACCATGCTGTCTATCCTTATGACCTCGTTGCGCATGAATTTTCTTATATCGGCGATCGAACCGCCTATATAATCCTCCACAAGGGTGCGCACCGCTAAAGCGCTGGCTCTCTCACCGCCCTCAAGTCCGCCCATTCCGTCGCAGACAACGGCAAGTATACCCTCCGGAGTCTCAATGCAGGCGTAAGAATCCTGCTGGTACTTTCTTGTTCCCACTATGCTTGAAGCATAGTATTTAAGCTCGGGATCATATCTTCTGGTCGGGATGCTGCTCTCGTTCTCGGGACACATGGATCATTCCCCCAATATCAGTCTGTATTTGGTGTTGGCAAGAATTATAAGATCCTGCTTGCCTACGAAATACTTAACTCCCTTTTCCATCTTCACATAGTTGATGTAGGTGCCGTTGGTCGAACAGTCCTCTATGCAGAACTGCTTTTTCTTGCTGTCATATCTTAGCTTGCAGTGCAGCTTGCTCACGTTGTCGCAGTTCGGGAACACGATATCGCATTTTGCGGACCTGCCCACCGTTACTTCCTGATTTTCCATTATGCTCACATGATCCTGTACGGCTCCGTCTATGCTCACCGACACAAAAACATGGTCCTCGTCATAGCCTCTGGTCTTTATGACTGCTTCGAGGCTGTCGAGGAACTCCCCTATGGTCTGTGTCCTCTCAGACGGACGCAGTTTGAGGGCGTTATCCACTATATCGGAGATCTCCTGACCCACAGAAGGTCTCAGTGACGAAAGCGGTTCGTATACAGCGCCCGTCAGTCTGTCGGTTGCCCTTGGAATGACCTTGCCTGTCAGCATAAAATAATAGGTGCTGGCAAGAGCGTACAGGTCTGTAAACGGTCCCTGCATATCGGTGCTGGAATACTGCTCTATCGGTGCAAAACCATGCTTTAAGGTAATGGTATAGTTGCTGTTGCTCATAAAGAAATTCTTCGCGCTGCCGAAATCTATGACCACCACCCTGCCTGTCTGCAGGATCATTATATTTTCAGGGCTTATATCCCTGTGAAGATAACCCTTTTCTTTATGTATAAGGTCAAGGGTACGACCGGCCTTCATAATTATCTGGCTGGCCACCTTCAGGTCAAGACCGTTTTCCGGCACAAGCTTTTTCAGTGCCACACCGTCAAGATATTCCATCACATAATATGCGGTGCCGTTCTCTTCAAAGCAGTCTGTCACCTTTACTACGCCGGAAATGTTGTTCATTTGGCTGATAATGCCCGCCTCGTCTATAAACCTGCCTATGCCGTGCTGGAATTCCTGCATACGGTTCTGTCTTGAATACTGTATGGATTTCCCGTCACGGCCGCGCACGACCAGCCCCATCGGAAAATATTCCTTCACGCAGACCTTCTTGTCCGCTTGTGTGTCGTATGCCACATAGGTAATGCCAAAGCCGCCGGCACCCAGCGATCTGCCGATAATATATCTCTCTTTCAGTTTACAGAATAGTTTAAGATCCTCAATGCACTTTTCTTCCTTCTTTTCGTAATGACATGCGGAGCACGTCTGACCGTTGAAGGACTGAGAAAAACAATTAGGACACAACATATTTCACACACACCTCTGTATTTTACATAGAACCCTGACAGCAGCTCAGTACCTTATGGCAATTGCCGAATAGTTATCGGCTTCCCCGGTGCTTCCGTCCTGCTTTACTATGAGCGCCATTGCGTCAAGCCATTTCGCGGCGGTATCGGTCTCCCACAGGCATTGAGTCATCATGTCCTCGTGGATATGCCCCCAGAAACCGTCTGTGCACATCAGCACCGACATTCCCCTGCACATATAAATGCCCTCCGAAACCTCATAACCGGGTTTATCGTCCCAGCTTTCACCTATGCATCGTAACAGTTTTGACCTGTCGGGATGGCTTCGTATATCATCAGGACTTATTTCCCCCGCATCGGCCAATACCTGAGCCACGCTATGGTCGTGAGACACCATCTCGACCCTGCTGTCACGGAAAATGTATACTCTTGTATCCCCTATGGTACCATAGCGTAGCTTACCGCCCACCGAGGTAACCACAGAGAGGGTAGTTTTCATAGTATTTCTTACACGGCGGGCCTTATGTTCATAAAGCACCCGCTTCTGTGCCGCTTCAAATATCATTTCAACAACATCGTTCCTGTCAGAAAAAGCGCTGAACACCTCACCGGCACTCTGTACGGCAACCGCAGCCGCATCTCCGCCTCTTCCCGGTCCGCCAAGACCATCCGCCAACACAAAGCAGAACCTGTCCTCACCAAGGTCGGTTATGCCTATCCTATCCTCATTCATTTCTCTTTGTCCGATTGAGGTCAGACTTGCGTGATCCAGCATCGCCATCTCTCCGATCATTCACGGCTTGCGGGCACAGAAACAACATGACTTTTATGTCATTTATG
>JAFTCS010000074.1 GCA_017454565.1 Clostridia bacterium | reverse complement strand
CTGCTGAAAATACAGATCGCAATAGACTCCAAGCGCTTCGGTCTGAGCAAATGGTGGCTGATAATGACTGCGGCGATAGTTACGGGTATTGTTGGACTTATGCTGATAATACGTCCTGACGAGGGAGTGAGATTTGCAACTGTTCTGCTGGGAATTTCGCTGATATTTGAGGGTATCCTCAACCTTGTAACTGCTCTGACTGCTGTGAAGATAATGCGCAGCAGTCAGAGCAGCGATGACATTATCGACATAGAAATAAACGAAAAGCAATATACCGTGAGCCGAAGCACTGACGGTAAACGGTATTATATATAAATGGTGCAGTATGTTATATACACATACTGCACTTTAATTGGAGGTGCTTTATGTATTCAGAGATCAACCCATATATCGAAAAACTGACTGAACTATCAGACAACAGTAACTCTATCAGTCCCGATATGTACAAAGAGCATAAGGTTTTCCGTGGACTTCGTGACCTTAACGGAAACGGAGTAGTCACAGGTCTTACCGAAATATCTCGGATAAAGGCAAAGGAAAAAACTCCCGATGGTGATGTTCCATGTGAGGGACAGCTTTTTTATCGTGGAATCAGTGTCCGTGACATAGTAGGCGGATTCTGGAACGAGCAGCGCTTCGGCTTTGAGGAGACCGTGTATCTTCTGTTGTTCTCAAAGCTGCCCGACGCTAAAGAGCTTGGGCATTTCTGCCGTACTCTTGCTTATATGCGTACCCTGCCCGATTCGTTTACAAGAGATATGATACTGAAAGCTCCCGGCAGGGATATGATGAATATTCTGTCAAGAACAGTTCTTGCACTTTATGCCTATGACGATGAGCCCGATGATACCTCTACTGCAAATGTTCTCCGTCAGTGTCTGCACCTTATTTCGGTATTTCCCATGCTTGCGGTCTACGGCTATCAGTCATATCTGCACTATCATCTCGGGCAGGACTTGTTTATCCGCAACCCGAGACAGGAGCTTGGAACTGCGGAAATTCTTTTGCATATGCTGAGAGAAAACGGCGAATATTCAGAGCTTGAAGCCCGTATACTCGACCTTGCACTTGTTCTTCATGCGGAGCATGGCGGCGGAAATAATTCCACATTCACAACTCATGTCGTCACATCATCGGGAACTGATACATATTCCGCAATAGCTGCGGCACTCGGTTCACTGAAAGGTCCTCGTCACGGCGGTGCAAATATCAAGGTGGTGAAAATGTTCGACGATATGCAGCAGACGATCGACACAAGCGACAGGTCTGCGGTCAGGGAATATCTTACGAAACTGCTCGATAAGGAAGCCTTCGACTGTGCAGGGCTTATCTACGGAATGGGACACGCTGTTTACTCGAGATCAGACCCGAGAGCTGATATCCTTAAACAGTGTGCCAAGGCTTTAGCAGTTGAAAAGGGCAACGAGGAAGAATTTGCACTGTTTGAGTATGTGGCAGAGACAGCTCCCGAGCTTATCGCCGAGAAGCGAAAAATGTACAAGGGAGTCAGCCCGAATGTTGATTTTTACTCGGGACTGATCTACCGTATGCTTGGTCTGCCTTACGAATTGTTTACGCCTTTATTTGCCGTTTCGAGGATAACAGGCTGGAGCGCTCACCGCATCGAGGAGATACAAAACAACGGGAAAATAATACGTCCTGCGTATATAAGCGTAAAGCCTGAGAGCAAGTATATCCCTATCAACAGGAGGCAGTGACGGGGTATGAAAAAGCTCATTCTTTTGATCATACTGCTTTTTGCAGTCATGGACGTAGCTTTAATGTGGCTGTTGGTGAGAGGTGCAGATATGGAAACGACCGAACGGGCGGAGAGAAACGAAAAGGCTATTGAATTCTGGAAAAGTCACTGTGTTAATGGTAAATGTTCATGAATATATTCCTGATATTGACATTTCTGTTTGCCATCGGAGGAATGACAGGCTGGGTGATAGAGGTGTTCTACCGCAGATTTGTCTCACAGAAGCACTGGGTAAATCCCGGCTTCCTGACAGGCCCATGTCTGCCGCTTTACGGTGAGAGTCTGTGCATTTTATATCTGCTGGCACATTTGGAGGGCTATCTGTATATAGAGCCGGTCTGGTTGGAAAAACTTCTGCTGTTCATTATAATGTCCGCAGCCATAACCGCACTTGAATGCGTCGTCGGAGTAATTATGCTGGCAACTACTCATGTAAGGCTCTGGGACTACAGTGAGCTTCCGGGAAATATCCGCGGCATTATATGTCCGCTATTCACCTTTTTCTGGGGATTGCTCAGTGCAGTGTATTATTTTCTTGTCCACCCTCATATACTTGAAGCACTGGAATGGCTGTCGCAGAATCTGGCTTTTTCATTTGGAATAGGCTTCTTTTACGGTATATTTGTCATCGATCTTGCATACTCAACAAAGATAATAATGAAGATACGCAATTTTGCAGAGGAGAAACAAGTCGTTGTCAGATTGGAGGAGCTCCGTGAGCAGATCAATTACAGCATAGAGCGCAGAAAGCCTAAATTTGTGCTATCAATGAAAACTGAAAGACCGTTCAGGGAGGTGCTTGAAAAATATCTCAATAAGCCATAAACATGACATTTATATTAATTAATATGTGGTCAAAAGAATTGGAGAATATAATTTGACCGATAATTAAGTATATAGTCATATAATTCAAAACCCGCTTAGAAGTCTATTCTAAGCGGTTTG
>JAFTCS010000073.1 GCA_017454565.1 Clostridia bacterium | reverse complement strand
GTCAAGCCCGAGGGAAAGTCTGTCAAGCTCACCGTTGACCGCTATCCTGAGTGCCTGAAAGGTCTTGCGGGCAGGATGCTTGTCATGGCGCTTTGCAGCAGGATAAGCCGTCTTTACTATCTCTGCAAGCTGCAGAGTCGTGGTTATCGGCTCCTTCTGCCTTTCCCTTTCAATTGCCCTGGCGATGTTCCTTGCAAACTTTTCTTCGCCATAGGCAAAAAGTATATGCGCAAGCTCCTGATATGATAATGTGTTCACCAGATCGGCAGCCGTAGCTCCGCTCTGACTCATTCGCATATCAAGGGGCGCATCGTAATGATAAGAAAACCCCCGGCCTACACTGTCAAGCTGGTGGGATGAAACTCCGATATCAAGCAATACTCCGTCAAGCTTATCCTCGCCCACCTGTGCAAGCACCGATGGTATCTCCGAGAAATTTGACTGTACGATCCTTACGTTTTTGCTGTCTGCAAAGCGTTCCCTCAGAACCGCTATGGCGTCAGGGTCCTGATCCACACAGATCAGCGTTCCCGTACCGAGCCGTCTGAGTATTTCTGCGGAGTGTCCTCCGCCTCCTGCAGTGCCGTCCAGATATATTCCTCCCGGCTGCACATTCAGGGAGTCTATAGTCTCATCCAGCAAAACCGGTTTATGTGAAAACTCCATAGTACACCGTCCTAAATATCGTACATACTCATTATCTCAAGAACTTGACTTTCCGAGATTTCATTATTATAATTATTCCAGCGGTCCAGATTCCAGATCTCCACTCTTGTACCTGTGCCAATAATCATTACGTCCTTATCAAGGTGAGCGTGTTCCCTCAGAAGCTGAGGAACCAGGACTCTGCCCTGTTTGTCCGGCTCCAACTCGGCGGCGCTTGAAAAGAAAAAGCGCCTGAGATCCTTGGCCTGAGCAGATGGCAGGGAGCAGATTTTTCTGCTGAGTTCCTCCCAGCCCGCAGCTGAAAGGACCATAATACATTCATCAGTTCCCTTTGTGGCATAAAAGACTTCACCAAGCTCCTCACGGAACTTGGCAGGCATGATGACACGACCCTTCGCGTCAATATTATGTTGATAAGAACCCATCAACATATCTTCTACCTTTTTGGGAAGCGGATGCATTCTTTTCCATCAGGCACCACTTCCTACCACCTTTCACCACTCGCTATGTACATTATTATATGATATTCTTTTCAAAAATGCAAGTTATCTGCAAGAAATAATCAGGGAAATTACGCGATTTGCAGAGAAATTTTATCACATCAGTTTTTCTTTTAAAAACATAAAACAATTGTTCGATAGAATATAAGCGGGCTTTTCAGAAAATGCAATTTATGTGTATTTTTCACATCAGATCTTCTTCCGCGTAAAGATGAATTTTTATGCAGCAAATTATGCAAAAATACATTTCTGACCGTTTGTGACGTTTTTTGTACTCATATAAGCAATTTTTCCTGACTGACGGTCACATTTTTTCACTCAATAATAAACAAAATCTCCCTTTGACAGGTATTTTTCAGCCTGAGCTGCAAATGCTAATCAAAAGGAGTGGATAAAATTGCAATATCTCTATTCATTTTTGGCAGGAGGTCTCCTCTGCGTCATAGCGCAGATACTGATAGACAAAACCAAGCTGACGCCCGCAAGGATACTCACAGCCTATGTGTGCGCCGGTGTACTGCTGACCGCGATAGGTCTGTACGAACCGTTTGTAGATTTCGCCGGTTCCGGTGCAGCGGTACCCCTCACAGGATTCGGCTATTCCCTCGCCAAAGGCGTAGAGCAGTCGGTAAACGAAAGCGGCTGGATAGGCGCATTCAGCGGCGGACTGAGCGCATGTTCCGCCGGTATAGAGGCAGCGATCTTCTTTGGTCTGGTCTTTTCTCTCATCCGCATGGCAGCAGGCAAGGTCAGCAAAAAGAGGGTATGATACTATTAATAAGTGTTTCGCTCTCCGCAGAGAGTGAGTCGGCTCGGTCGGCGCTTCTGCTTCGCAGGGGTGTCCACCGGACACCCGCGCCCCCTCTACCCTGCAAGTCTTTGAAAAAGCTTGAGCGAAACTTTTGTGTTTTCGTTTTTGGGAAATAACTTCTGTGCGTGAGCAGTTTATTTCTGGTCAGAAAAAACACAAACGCAAACAGCGTTTTCGGGGGTGTCGGGGGGACATTTTAGCAAAAGT
>JAFTCS010000072.1 GCA_017454565.1 Clostridia bacterium | reverse complement strand
GCATGACGTTTGACGGTACGGAAGAAACTACTGTTAATAATTGGCTTACTCGGTCAGAAACTATTGACGTAGAACCCGGAACATGGTCGGTCTCAGAATTGAGCGTATCACGGTATGCACTTAATAGCTGTAATTATGTTGTAAAGAAAACCTCAGATCAGTCTACCATTGAATCAGGTTCAGCCGATTCCGGAGTGGCTCCGATCGTTATTCCTGCAGATGGTGAAGGAGAGGTCGTTTACGAAAACAAGGTTTCGTATTATGACAAATTCAGCCATGTTGATCGCAAGATAAATGATTTTGGCGGTTATAAGGGTATAAGGGTCGTTTATGAAAACAGGGTCCCGATTACCGGTGATACGGCTGAAATTTCAAAAACGGCATTTAAAGCATATCTGATCAAATCTGATGGTAAGGAAGTTGCGCTTCCTGCTGATAAGTATTCACTTCTCAAATTTGCTTATACTTATAACAGCAGTACTCAGGACGATCCTGAATTTGCAAAAGACTTTAAAGACGATACTACAAATAAAAAGGTCGTAATAACTAATCCGTCAAGATATGCAAACGGAGTCTATAAGGTCAAAGCGTCTTATAAAGGACTCAGTACAGAAACCGTGCTGTTCTTTGATGACCACGTAAATTCTAAAGACAGATACCAGAAGAAATTCATCTTCAAAGCGGATTCTGAAAACAAATCATATTTCCAGGATGGCAATACTCAGTCCACGGAGTATGAGTACACGTTTACGATGACAAAGAATACTGAGTCAAACAAGTACGAAGTAACAAAAATCACTCACAACGGAGTAGTTGTTCCAAACAGCAATTACAGCAGTATTGTATCAACTGTTAATAATGCTCTGAAAATCCAATCTGTTTATAATACTTTTGCATTATCGAAATGGAATGAATTAGAAAAAGATCAGTTGACATACAATAACCTTCAAGAAAGCGCTATTTATGGTTCTAAAGATCCAATAACCTTAACAGCTGTTTTAAGTGATGGATTAACTCCGTAAAAAAATACAGCTCTCCTGTCTGAAAAGATGGGAGGGCTGTATTTTTGATCTGAAAGTATCTGTAATATAGAGAAGCCCCGAAAGCAGTATAGACTGAAATGCTTTCGGGGCTTTGTGCTATTTGGTGTGGGCAAATCTGGAACCTCTTACCTTTGAAATGTCATCGCGGTTTATCCATTCTTCGCTGAAGCCGCAGCTGCAGCAGAGATAGCGGTTTACGGGCACCGAAGAGTAAAGCGTTAAACCGACGGGAATATTATTTCCCGAGCCGTATGCGCCGACATTTCCGTCAATGATGACAATATCCTTGCTTCCGCATTTAGGGCATGTTCTTGTATTGTTCATAAGCGTCCTCCTGATATGAAATATATTTTCAGATATAATACATCATATCACAGATTTTGTCAATATTATTTATAATATGTTGCTCAGGGTGGGATACTCCAGACTGCGGAAATCCTCGGTTCGGAAGATGGCGCAGCGGCAGCTTGCTAAAAAAAGCTCTCTTTCGCCCTGAGTCAGATAAACCTGAGCCTTGTCGGTCTCCTGCCGGATATCATCAATTATCTTGTGCGAGACGAACACGCATAGAAAAGCGCTGTACTTGTCCATGTATCTGACGGCTTCGCTCATCTTTTTTTTCGAGCCGTTCAGGTCGCCTGACTGCGCAAGGCTGTAGGCATCATTCAGGGCAGCGCTCAGGTCTGCGGCAGCCCGCGTGTTGATTATAAACCCGCCGATACCCACAGCAAGCACTGTGGCAAAAACAGTTATAGCAGCGTAAAGTCTGTACATCAATTCTCATCCTTTCTGATGATCCTGTAATTGCCGCTGCGGTCAGAGGTCATTATAAACACCTGCCCAAGCTCCACGTTTTCTTTTTTGAGTATTTTTCCGAGCTTCTTGTCATCAAGTCCGCAGTAGTTCATGGAATCCTTTTCCGTTTCGCCGTCGCTGATAACCGTCACATTGAGCTCCTTGTCCTTTACCGTCATATTAACGTCATCTGGGCACAGGGGAGAGCAACCGGGCTTTTTCATCACGCTCATGGTGCCGTTCGTCTCGATAATCGCATAATTTACCTCGTTCAGATCAAAAATATCCTTCTGGCGGAGCTGCTCAAACAGATCTTCGGTAGTCAGCCGAAGTTCCATCATGGCATTTCTGTCAATAGTGCCCTTATCAATAACAATAACCGGCTTTCCGCAGATCAATCTTCTTATGCCACCCTTCCGCAGCATCAGATACGAAAGGAAGATCTCGCCTGCAAGCAGCACCATTATAGGGATAACACCGCTGAGCATTGACTGCTCCATATCCTGCATAGGTATGGTGGCAATATTTGACATCAGCAGAGTCACGACAAGCTCGCTGGTCTGCATCTGCCCGATCTGCCGCTTGCCCATCAGCCTGACAGAAAACAGTATCAGTCCGTAAAGCAGCACCGTTCTGATAATTGAAATTATCATCCTCATTCACCTGTCCTTTTGAATAGCTTTTCCCGCAGAGTACCTTATATTCATGCGCAGTACAAAGAGCTTTGACCGTTTTGCTGCATGCTCCTGAATATCACATTGAAAACCGGTTATACTAACTGTGATTAAACAGACTCTTACCGGGGATGATAATTTGTTCCGATTTATTGAAAGCATTATCGACATTTACCGCAAGATGCCCGCAAAGCCGGAGCCGGCTGCAAGGACACCGATATCGACTGTATTGAGCGATAACCTGTCAAGGCTGCGCAGCGATTTCGGCGGCAGCGCCGACCTGACAATAAGGGAGCTTGTGGCGGCGGGCACAAGGGCGGCGGTTATCACCATTGACAACATGACGGACAAGCAGGTGCTTTCTGAGGGAGTGCTTATGCCCATGATGAACCTGAGCTTCAGCGGTTCGCCCGGAGACCTTCTTAACGAGCTTAAAAACAGTGCCTTCTACACTCCGGAGCTGCTTGAGCTTACCAGTATTGAGGATGTGGAGTCGCGCATAATGTCGGGCTTTGTGGTGATTGCTCTTGACGGCTGCGGCACTATGCTTTCGGTCGGACTGCAGGGATATGCCGCCAGAAGTATTTCCGAGCCGCAGTCTGACATTGTACAGCGCGGTTCAAAGGAGGGATTGGTGGAATCCCTCAGAGTCAACATGACGCTTATCCGCAGGCGCCTTAAAAATCCTCTGCTGCGTTTTGAGACCATGACTGTGGGCAGCGTGAGCCGCACAGAGCTTTCCCTGTGCTATCTTTCCGACAGAGTCTCGCCCGAAATTCTGTCACGTCTGCGAAAGCGCCTTTCGGAGATACCTCTTGACACCGTGCTGACTGCCGGTTATCTTGTCCCGTTTCTGGAGGAAGAAAAGGACCGCTCTTTTTTCAGCGGCGCAGGTATTTCCGAGCGGCCCGACACGGTATGCGGCAAGCTCACCGAAGGACGCATAGCTATTCTTGTGGACGGCGTTCCTTCGGCTCTAATAGTGCCGTATATCTTCGCTGAGTATTTCCAGTCGCTGGATGACTACTCCAACAGGGCGTACTTTGCCACCTTTACGCGGCTGCTGAAATACTGCGCGTTTTTCATTTCCGTTATGCTCCCGGGACTGTTTGTGGCTCTCGGCACATTCGAGCCGGAGATGTTCCCGTCGCTTATGCTGAACAAAATAGCCGCCTCCATAGCTTCTACTCCGCTTTCACTTACAGCAGAGACTATACTCATCCTGTTCATTTACGAGATCATGCGCGAGGCCGGACTTCGCATGCCGCGTCCTCTGGGGTATGCGGTAAGCATAGTCGGCGGTCTTGTGGTAGGCGACACCGCCGTAAACGCTGGTCTTATAGGTGCGCCGACACTCATGGTCATCGCGATAAGCGCCATAAGCTCCTATGTTGTGCCGGACCTTTACGCTCCTTCGGCAATACTGAGGATGCTTTTCACGATTGTCGGCGGCTTTTTTGGTATATGGGGCATATCCGCAGTTCTGTGCATTGTTTTAGTGAACCTCTGCGGCAAGTCAAGCTTCGGTGTGCCGTATACCTCGCCTGTTACTCCCATAAGCCCGGTGGCTTTCCGTGATGTCCTTATCAGAGCCGGCTGGAGGGTGCTTTCAAAGCATCCGGAAAAAGTACAGGATCTGCCCGGTGCCGATATAAAGCCCGACGAAAAAGACAGCACATCATAACTGGTTACTATTATGCTATTTTATTTGGACGGAAGGAGTACCGCTGATGACTACAAACAGATCAATTATAAAAGCAGGACAATTCTTCACCCTGCTTTTTATAGGCAGAGCAGGGCTTACAGCAGTGTACTCTTCCGAAATGTCGGGAGTACCGTCACTGTGGAGTTTCATGCTGCCGCTGATAATAATGGTTCCGGTGGGGTCAATACTGATACTTCCCGCACTTGCGCTGTCATCTGATGCAAAAAGTCCTCTGTGCTGCGAAAGTGACACTCCCGCAGGTACCGGCAGGAAAATACTCCTGCTTTGCTACGGAGCTTATTTTTTGTATTCGGCATTGTATTATCTTATGGCGCTGCTTGACTTTCTGCGTGACGACCTGCCGGTGGGTGTAGAGCCAAAGGTCATTATTGTACTGATACTTGCAGGCTGTGTATATGCTGCGTCGAAAGGGATAGAGGCAGCCGCGCGGACATCCCTCGTTGTTATGACTATCGCCGCAGTTGCCGTGATACTCCTGTTTGCCTTTCTTTATCAGGGGTGGTCATCGGATAATCTCCCGGCTGCAAACACTGTTTCGGGAGAGGATTTCACAGACGGAACACTGTTCCTTATTTCCCGGCTGGCTGCCTGTGCAAGTGTACTCGTTCTTTCCGGCAGCGTCAGGGGCAGGCTGATGCGCGGCGGAATGTTGTGGCTGACAGTATCTACCGCAGCCATAATTTTTCTTATCACGCTGTTTACGGGCAGTGCCGGCGCATACATTTCCGCGAAAAAATTTCAGGTGTTCCGGGTCATAGACGGTTCGGGTGCGCTGCAAAAGTCAGAACCGTTGTTCATATTGTTAGCGGTGTGCAGCAGCTTTTGCGGTATCGCCCTGTTCATCATAGCATCCTCAGCCGCTTTAAGTGCAAGCTTTACAAGACTCAGCAAGCCGCGTTCATCACTCTTTTGCGGGTTGCTGCTTCTGACGGCCGTTCTTTTTGTGCCAAGTGAAGCCGCCTCGCTGATATTCCGCAGCAAGGTGTTTACTGCGTCGCTGACACTTGTTTTCCTGACGCTCATTCCGACTGTCCTGCTTATCCGTGTAAAGGTTAAAAGTCATACATGGACAAGGAAACATCATACGCGCGCCATAAGACTTACCCTGCTGATTATCCTTGCGGCGGCCTTCACTTTAAATTCAAGCGGATGTACGGCATTGCAGCTAAGCCAACGGATAATCGTTCAGGGAATGGGGATAGACGCTGACGGCGGTGAGTGCCGTCTGACGCTGATAACCCTGAACACTGTCCATGCCGGGCAGGATAACTCCATAAGTCTGATGTACAGCTCCGGAGAGAGCGTTGAGGATGCCGTCACAAAGCTTGAGCAGGAGAGAGGGAAGAGCCTGCTGCTTGAGCACTGTCTTTTTGTTATGCTGGACGAAGAGGCCGCCGCATCGGGTGAGAAGGTATTCGGGTATCTGACAGGAACGAACGATATGCCAAAGACTGCAAACATTATTGTAAGCGAATCCGGCGCAGAACAGACCATAAAAACTGCGGTTAACGACTTCGGCTATACGTCGGAGGATATAAGCCTGCTCACCGACAGCAAGGCGGTCAGACAGCCAGCACCGCATTGCTCACTCATGGAACTGATCGCCGCAGAACAGGAAAAAAGACAAGTCAGGCTTCCTCTTGTCACTATTGACAGACAGAACCTCACCCTGAGCATCCGGCCAGCGTGACAACGCTGTAGCTTTTTGTGTTATCCTTTAGAAAATAACTACTGTGCGCGATCTGTTTATTCTGGTTAGAGTAGACTGTCAACGCGAACAGCGTTTTCGGGGGCGCGGGTCTCCGGTGGAGACCTCTGCAAAGCAGAAGCGCCGACCGAGCCGACAGGCGAGAAGTCGAAGGAACTTTTGCGAAAAAGTCCCCCCGACCGGGGCAAGGGAAAAGAAAACACCGACCTGTGGGGGTCGGTGTTATTATGGTATACCTGAATCCGTGATTCTCAAATATCAAAAATAGCTGATATCAGGATAATCAGAGCTTTACGATCAAAAGTTTGATACTTTGATCAT
>JAFTCS010000071.1 GCA_017454565.1 Clostridia bacterium | reverse complement strand
TTGTTACGCATTACGCCGACTGCACTCCCCTGCTTTTTGCAGATCCGGAAAAAAAGGTTATCGCACTTGCGCATGCCGGCTGGCGCGGCACTGTTGAAAAGATAGGTGAAGCCACGGTTGACGTGATGGTTGAACAGTACGGCTGTGACCCTACCGACATTATTGCAGTTGTAGGCCCGGCAATAGGCTCCTGCTGTTATGAGGTGGACACCCCGGTTTTCGAGCGTTTTGCGTCGCTTACCGAATTGAAGCCGGCATATTTTACAAAGAGTCTGGGACACGGCAAATATCTTGTTGATCTGAAAGAGACCAATCGCCGCATGCTGCTTGAAGCAGGTCTGCTCAGTATCAACATTACAATAAGCGATGTCTGCACCAAATGCAACAGCGGCCTGCTCTTTTCTCACAGGGCAAGCGGCGGCAAACGCGGAGGTCTGATAGCGATGATGTGCATTAAAGACAATAAATAACAAACGGAGGTCATAAACATGAAAAAAACAGTAGTAATGGCAATTATTCTTTCTGGTGTAGTTTCATCCGCAGCATTTGCAGGATGCAGCGGCAGCGGTACGGCTTCTTCCGGCAGCGGTTTGGCAAACGACGTCTCACAGGTGGTCAGTACGATCAGTAATGCAAATCAGTCAATGAACAAGGCTGATGCCGCTAACCTTTCATTTGCCTGCAAGAATATGTATGCAGAGGTGATTGCCGGCACTATCCGCTCCGAGTCACCCGGTACTATGGACCCTGCCAGGCTGCCCAGCCTCAAAGACTCCAACTCAGTTGTAAAGGAAACTGCCCTGCGGCTAACCATTGAGGACGCTCTCGCCTACGGAAAGCTTTCTTTCGATACCCTTGAACACTTTGTTTTCGATCCCGGAACCGGAGAAATTTACAGCGAGATGGATGATACAAGACCCTCAACCGCCAATACGCACCTGACAGGCGCCACCAGACTGTCGGACCTCGGTTACAAATGATCTATACCAACACTATTAGAAAAAGCACAGTACCCATCCTCGGGCACTGTGCTTTTTTGTACTTGGAATTATTTTTTCTGCGAATAATGATGAGCCTTCTCAAGAAGCATGTCCTTTACCTTCATAAGACGGGTACGGCTGCTTCTGTCGTTTTCTTCAAGCTTCATAGCTATATATTTTATCGTAGCTTCATATCTGGGGATCATAACGTGTTCAAGTGAATTTACTCTTCTGCGTGTACGCTCTATCTCGGCCGCCATAAGCTCACAGCTTTTTTCGATCTCGGCAAGCCTGATAAGATCCGGCATCAGCTCATTAAGTGAACTTACGGCATCGTCAAGCTCAAATGAGGTAAACGCAAAGCCGTAGGGAAAAATATCACCCTTTTCGGGGCTTTCGCTTACAGCGGAAAATACCGGCACGTCAACGCTCATAATATTTTTTGAACCGATATCCACACCGGTCTGCTGCTTTGAAGCCATAAGCGAGGAATCAAGGGATTTCTTGCTCATAACGGCACTGGCATTCACAAAATGACCGCTGCATATTTCAAGCTCTTTCTCTACCTTTTCACGCAGACGCCTGTTTTCCTGCACAAGCTCTATGAACTGCCGCATAAGCTCGTCACGCTTGTCCTTGAGCATCTTATGTCCCCTCTTGGCAGTGACAAGCTGCTTTTTCAGCTTGGTCATCTGCATTCTGGTCGGGTTTACATTCATAATGTCCATAGCAATGCTCCTTGGCTCTTATTTGCCGTAGTATTTATCAAGCATGTCATCCTTTATTCTCTTCAGCTCAGACCTTGGAAGAATGTGAAGCAGCTCCCAGCCTTTATCAAGCGTTTCCTCGATAGTACGGTTGGTATTATAACCCTGAGAAACATACTCTTTTTCAAAGGCTTCTGCAAATTCGGCATACTTCTTGTCAATATCCGTAAGAGCAGCCTCACCGAGCACGATCATCAGCTCACGGGCGTCCTTGCCTCTTGCATAAGCGGAGAAAAGCTGGTTCATGGTAGCTGCGTGATCCTCTCTTGTTCTGCCAATGCCGATACCCTTATCCTTGAGTCGTGAAAGTGAAGGAAGAACGTCAATAGGCGGAGTGATGCCTTTTCTGTAAAGCTCACGGCTGAGGATGATCTGACCCTCGGTGATATATCCGGTAAGGTCGGGAATCGGATGGGTCTTGTCGTCCTCGGGCATGGTAAGAATGGGTATCATGGTAATTGAACCGTTCTTGCCCTTCTGTCTGCCGGCACGTTCGTAGAGGGTAGCCAGATTTGTATACATATATCCGGGATAGCCGCGTCTGCCGGGAACTTCCTTTCTTGCGGCGGATACCTCACGGAGAGCGTCGGCATAGTTGGTGATGTCTGTCATAATGACCAGAACATGCATGCCAAGGTCAAAGGCAAGGTACTCGGCAGCGGTGAGCGCCATTCTTGGGGTTGCGATACGCTCGATAGCGGGGTCATTTGCAAGGTTTACAAACATTACAGTTCTGTCGATAGCGCCTGTCTCACGGAAGGACTGTACGAAATAATCGGACTCCTCATAGGTTATACCCATAGCGGCGAAAACAACCGCGAACTGCTCGTCCTTGCCTCTTACGGCTGCCTGACGGGCGATCTGAGCTGCAAGCTGCGCATGCGGCAGACCGGATGCGGAGAAGATCGGCAGTTTCTGACCTCTTACAAGAGTGTTAAGACCGTCAATAGCTGAAACGCCGGTCTGGATGAACTCCTGGGGATAGTCGCGGGCGGCAGGATTCATGGGCGTACCGTTAATGTCAAGTCGTTTTTCAGGGATAATAGCCGGACCGTCATCAATAGGATTTCCAAGGCCGTCAAATACTCTTGAAAGCATGTCGGATGAAACCGGCAGCTCCATTGACTTGCCAAGAAAGCGTACCTTTGATTCCGCAAGGTTTATGCCGGCGGCTGAATCAAAGAGCTGTACAAGGGCGTTTGAGCCGTCTACCTCAAGAACCTGACAGCGGCGCTTTTCGCCGTTGGGAAGCTCTATCTCGCCCAGCTCGTTGTAGGTAACGCCGTCTACGTCACTTATCATCATAAGAGGACCTGCAACCTCTCGTATGGTACGGTATTCCTTTGGCATCAGTCCTCACTCCTTTCGATAACATCCTCGATTTCCTGATCTATAACTGCGGAGATAGCGCCGAACTCGGTGTCGATATCACTTTCCTCCACATATTTGAAACGGCCGATCCTTTCACGGATGTCCATTTTCATAAGCAGGTCAATGTCTGCGCCGTTCTTCAGAGCCTCGCTGCTCTTGTCATAGGAAAGCAGGATAGCTCTCATCATAAGCACCTGCTTTTTGAGAGATGTGTATGTATCAATTGAGTCAAAAGCGTTCTGGTGCAGATAGTCCTCACGGATAGAACGGGCAGTCTCTAACTTGAGTCTGTCGCCTGATGAAAGCGCGTCCATACCTACAAGGTTTACGATCTCCTGCAGCTCGGCTTCATCCTGAAGCAGCGACATGAGCCTGCCGCGAAGCTCCATGAAGTCCTCAGAGGCGTTCTCCTTGAACCAATTTGTAAGCTGGTCAGTGTAAAGTGAATAACTTGTCAGCCAGTTTATAGCCGGGAAATGTCTCTTATAGGCAAGTGAAGCATCAAGACCCCAGAACACCTTTACAATACGCAGTGTAGCCTGAGAAACCGGTTCGGAAATATCGCCGCCGGGAGGTGAAACCGCTCCGATAACCGAAAGCGCGCCCTCGGTATCACCGGTGCCGTTTACTATAACGCGGCCTGCACGTTCGTAGAACTGCGCAAGACGGCTGCCAAGATATGCCGGATATCCTTCTTCACCTGGCATTTCCTCAAGTCGGCCCGACATTTCTCTGAGTGCCTCAGCCCATCTTGAAGTAGAATCCGCCATAAGTGCTACTGTATAACCCATATCCCTGAAATATTCCGCAATGGTTATGCCTGTGTAAATTGACGCCTCACGGGCAGCAACAGGCATATCCGATGTGTTGGCAATAAGGACAGTACGCTCCATAAGTGAATTACCTGTTCTCGGGTCTTTAAGCTCCGGGAACTCATTAAGAACGTCGGTCATCTCGTTGCCGCGCTCGCCGCAGCCGATGTAAACGATTATATCAGCGGCAGCCCATTTTGCAAGCTGGTGCTGAACTACCGTTTTACCTGAACCGAAAGGACCGGGTACGGCAGCCACGCCGCCCTTAGCTATCGGAAAGAGTGTGTCGATAGTCCTCTGGCCTGTGGTCAGAAGGATATCCGGAGAAAGTTTTCTCTTGTATGGTCTGCCGATACGGACCGGCCATTTTACAGCCATGGTGACATTGATCTCTTTTCCGCTGTTTTCGATAACGGCAACGGTATCGTCGATGGTATAGTCGCCCTCTTTTATAGACTTAACGGTACCGCTTACCTTGTTGGGCACCATTATCTTGTGAAGAACGGCGTTTGTCTCATTGACGGTGCCTATTACGTCACCTGCCTGCACCTTTGTGCCCGGCTTTACACTGGGGTTAAAGTGCCACTTTTTCTTGTGGTCAAGGGAAGGGACCTCTACCCCTCTGGTAAGGTTATTGCCTGCCACCTTCATTATCTCGTTCAGCGGTCGCTGAATACCATCATAGATAGCGCCGATAAGTCCGGGTCCAAGCTCAACGGAAAGAGGTACGCCCGTAGACTCCACCACCTCGCCGGGGCCAAGCCCGGAGGTCTCCTCATATACCTGAATGGAAGCCTTGTCGCCGTGCATTTCGATGATCTCACCGATAAGCCTCTGCTTGCTGACACGGACCACGTCAAACATATTTGCATTTCGCATTCCCTCGGCTATTACCAGAGGTCCTGCTACCTTTGTTATGATTCCGCTTATCAAATTATACACCTCAATTCTTAAAGAGTATATCCGAGCCGACTGCCTGCTCTACGAAACGCGAAAGTCTCCTGATGCCTACTCCTGTGTTGCCCCTCACTCCGGGGATCGGAATTATGGCCGGAACCGGCTTTTCTGCATGCTTTTCACGTTCTCTGGCAGAAGCCTCAAAGACCTCCTCCGTCATATATATGATCGCATAATAATCATTTTCTGTTATCTGCTTGAGAAGCTGCGGTGATGAAAGAGGGTCGTCACATATAAACATGTCCATTCCTACGGCGCCAAAGCCCTTTACGCTCTCGCCGTCGCCTATGATAGCGATACTCTTAGCCATAGATCTCACGCAGCCTTTCTCTTATTTTTTCGGTAGGAGTGCCTGTTTTTATTCCGCCGGCGATAATGACTATCAGCTTGCGCTCGTATTCGCAGCCGATATAATAGCCCATCAGCGGCTCACAGCCCTCACTTGAGAGCTTGCAGAGTCTTTTTGCAAGACGGATAAGCTGGTCGTCTACAAATTTTTCAAAACCCGAGGGCGACTCTGCAAATATACTCATAGCCTTACGGCAATCGTAAGCATCTGACTTTTCAAAAAGCTTTACCAGATTTGATTCACCGGTAAGCGCCGCTTTGATAACTGCCTGCTTATCAAAACCGTCACACTCGCAGAGAGCCTTTTCATAGAAGTACCTGGATACTCCGGCCTTTGCTCCCCTGAGCGCTGTCTTTACGTTTGCATAAAACACCAATGTGCTGAAATATTCATTCAAAAAAACAGAGCCGGACTTCTTGCCCAGAAATATGAGTCTTTCAAGGACTGCCCTGTCTATACCGGCGTCGCTCAGCCTTGCGTCTTTGGTTTCCGCAAGCCGCTGATATGCCTTGTCGGCAGGCTCTCGCAGCCATTCGGGAAAGATCTCGAAGCGCCTGTTTTCCACTGCTCTTATAAGCTCATCCTTTTTTATGGTGCAGGGCTCCATGAGCAGGTGCACGTAGTCCCTGTCGGACATTGTGCCCTTGAGCACCGTCTTGAAATTATGCACATCGTTCTGTATCAGAAAAGGTTCAAAAATATTGAAATCAGGCGCAATACTCCTGATATATTTCCACATTCTGCGGGTATTGCTCTCCAATATATCGTCTATGGTATCGCCTTCGCCGTAGCCCTTATCCTTGAGGAACCTTATAAGCTCGTCCGCGCTTTTCAGGGCGAGCATCTGCTCTGCATCGGCTTCGGAGAACATGGTATTCTCTCTCGCACGAACAGAGCCGATGGAAAATTCATACGATAAAGCCATATAATTCCTCCTCAGTCCTTAAAAAGCTCACGGTTGATAAGATCCTCGACAGCCTCTCTCTTCTCAGCCACGACCGAATCAAAGGACATATTGTCCTCGATATCACCGTTTTTAAGGATAAAACCGCTGTCAATGCTGTTGTCTGGTTCCCTGCTGAGTACAGCCGCAATGCCGCAGCCGGCAAGCCTTTTCTCAAAGCCCTCAGGTACTCTTGCCAGGTCTTTCTGACAAAGGAAAACTGTGCCCGACTTTTTTCCGAGAGTGGCGGCAAGCCTATAGATAAGCTCAAAATATTCCTTTGCAGGAAGCTCCTTCATATAGCAAAGAACTTCATTTACAGCCTTGTCGATCTCCTCGCGCTTTGCCTTGAGTATCATGTTTCTTTTTTCAAGCTCTATCCTGCTCTTGCCGGACTTTGTGAGTCTGGCGGTCTGCTCCGCCTTTTTGATCTCGTTTTTCTGTCTGATCTCATAAGCGGCTGCCTGACCCTTGGAGATTATCCTGTCGCACTCCGCCTTTGATTTTTCCTTTATCTCCATTATATTGCGTTCACTGTCCGCCTTGATGGAGGACAGTATTTTTTCACCGCTGCTCATAACACTTCCCACCTTTGTATGGTCTTTGTTGGATCAA